>JAKAYH010000007.1:0-8814 GCA_021826835.1 Thermoplasmata archaeon
CCGATCTGCCTCTCTTGCAGGGATATTCCTTTATGTGTCATTCGTGCGGGAACTTCGATTAAGGATTCAACGCCTCCAAGGCTTTCAGCGAGAGAAAATAGCTTTAGGTTCTTCAGGAATTTCTCGACACTACTTTTGTCACTATCCATTTCGAACGAGAGCATTCCTCCAAAGCCTTTCATCTGTTTCTTTGCAAGGTCATGTTGAGGATGTGATGAAAGGCCTGGGTAAATAACACTTTTAACCCATTTTTGAGATTCAAGGTATTCTGCAATTTTCATTGCATTCTCGGCATGTTGTCTCATCCTAACGCCCAAAGTCTTGATACCTCTCATAACAAGGTAACTGTCAAAGGGAGAAAGCATCGAACCGATTGCATTCTGGACAAACTTGAACTTTTCAAAGAGCTCCTGATCATTTACCATTACAGCTCCTCCTATTGAGTCACTGTGTCCGTTGATGTATTTAGTTGTGCTATGTATAACAATATCTGATCCAAGATCCAAAGGATTCTGGAAATACGGGCTCGCAAAAGTATTGTCCACTGCCACAGAAATATTGCTCTCGTGAGCGATTTCTGATATCGCAGATATGTCTGCCAATTTGAGGAGCGGATTAGTCGGAGTTTCTAGATAAACAAGTTTGGTATTGCTATCTATAAGGGGCCCTAAATTTTGAGAATTTCTTGCATCCATATACTTGACTTCAATTGAAAAATTTTCATTAAGGATTTTATCAAATAGTCTCCTCGTTCCTCCATAGAGATCATCGAATGCGATTATATTGTCTCCGGGACGAAGCAATGCAAGACATACGAGCGATTCAGCAGCAAGACCAGAAGAAAAAGCAAGCCCGAACTTGGCATTCTCTATCGCTGCAAGTTTCTTCTCAAGGGCATCCCTGGTAGGATTTCCCGATCTGGAATAATCGTATCCACCTGTCGGTCTGTCAATGTCAAGGGTCGCAAACGTTGATGATAGATGAATAGGGTGACTCACGTCGCCGTAGGCTCCAGCCTTAAGATTGGGTTCTTCTCCAACATGAACAGCTTTTGTCTCAATCCTCATTAGATCACTTCATTCAGATAGGCAATAGGATTATATACTTTCCTTTAGAGAGTATCGCCAGTGAAAATCCCATAGCACCCTGTTCAAAAAGAACGATTTTGAATAAAACTATTATAGAGGACATAAAGTATTTTAATCTTTTATATTGCGTATAGAGGTGGATAACTTGAGTAAATAAATCTCCTTCTCAAATGATTTTTTAAACACAAATGTGTAGTAGGCGCACTATATTGTAAAAGATCTGGCAGAGACTGACATTTGCACTAGTATTAGGAAGAGTATTTGGATCAATTATAATGTAGTGTGAGAACTTTGAACAGAATATATAATGATGTAGGTATATATCCTACTGAGCAAGATGAGCATAATAAAGAGGAAGCTAAAGTATCCATGTCAGGTAAAAATGTGACGATGCGGAGCGCGTTTCAAAAAAATTATACAAAGTTTCTATACGAAAATCCATACTTAACCCCCTTTAAAATGGGTAACTAGTAATAATTCCCGCATACTCAAATTTAAAGTAACTTAGCTATTGTATGTAATTCTTCTGAGGTGAAGATCCTATCCCAGAAACATGATCGTTAAGGGATACCTCACCATTGTGAAGTGTTATACCTCCCTCTACCGGGTCCTCGATAATGTTGCTATATCCATCAAGGTCCGCATACCTTACCCCTGCCCTTGAAAGGGCGGCTACGAGACCCGCTGTATTCGCAAGGCGAGTTTCGACCATACATCCAATCATGACAGGTACTCCAAACGATTCTGCAGTGTCAATCATTTTTATTGAATCGGTCAATCCCCCAGATTTCATAAGCTTTATATTGATACCATCCGCAGCTTCTTTGGACAATATGTCTGCAACATTTTTCGGAGTGAAGATCGCTTCATCAGCAAAAACGGGAATTGTGCTGTTGTCTCTTACAAATTTCAAGCCAGATATATCGTTGGCTTTAACGGGTTGTTCCAAGAACTCTACGTTATAGTCTTCCAATTTGCGGGAAATTATAACAGCCATCTTTGGAGTATAAGCTTGATTGAAATCGACATAAAGCATAGGCCTTGTTCCAATAACTTCACGAACTGTTTTCACCCTATCAACATCATCGTCGATTCCGGATCCCATTTTTATCTTGAATACCTTGATTCCCTGTGACTTGAGTTCCTCCGCCTGCTTTCTTGCCGATCGACTATCCACAAGATCAACCGTATACGAAGTTTGGATACTCCTTTTGTGATTTCCAAGTAGTTTCGTAAGATTCTGCCCGGCTTTCTTTCCTATTACATCCCAAAGAGCGCAATCTATTGCATTCCTGCTGGCCTTAGAGGATTTCATAGCCCCTTTCATCCTATCGTTAACGAGTTCAGGTGACTCTTCCATACCGATTAGATTTTTTGAAAACACTTCGAGCTCATTTTCTATCGAACCTATGGTGTCACCAGTGATAAATGGTGTAGTTGTAGCTTCTCCGAATCCAATCTCGCCGTCATCAGACTCCAAGGACACAAAGAAACCTTCATAAAAATCAGTAGAACCTAGTGCAATCTTGAAAGGTTTCCTCATCTCTAGCTTTATCTTCGAAAATTTAACAGTTTTTATCATCGAGAGTGTTAGATTAGAGCCGAATATTAAATTATTCTTGAGTGCGCTGCTCTTTGCGGTTCTTTTGATTTTTAGTTTATCACACAAGCGATATGTTAGCAGAAATGTTGTAGTATTCGTTTAACAATCAGGTATGAAAATAATCAAAGTGGCCCAAGTTTTATGACGCCTAGCCATGCAATTAGAAAACGTACCTATTCAGTCTAATGTGTAATTTAAGAAAATGAGATCGTGGAACATTTATACATCTTGGGTATGTCAAGGAAATTTTATCAAGATTTATAAATCCTTCAGTCATAGAATAGATATTAATTGACATCAGAATCATTTGCAAGACAACAGAATAAAATGATGAAAAATCTCCTGCAGAAATCTATTGCCAAGACTCTTCTTCACTATCTGTTTACTCATTAGTGAGCTAATCAGAGAAAGACAGGATTCGTAAAGCTCAAAGGGTGATTTCTTTTCCATAGCTCAAGCCTGATGAATCTGTCGCCCGATTCAACCTCAATGGAAGACTCTCTCTTTGCATTTGGTTCGACAAGAGAGCGAACTGCGGATTTTATGTAAAGTTCAAGCCCCTCTGTATAATTCTCTATCGTGTAATTCAAATTGTCAGATAGGAATACCACTGCGCTGTGAGTATCCCTGGCGATAGAAAAGCTACCTTTTCTAAGAGCCTTGAGCAATAAATTTTTCGTGCTAGCATCCTTCAGAGCCAAAACTTGAGAACCTATATCAAAGAGATGGTTCACATGGAAGTCGTTGCCTGCAAAACACCAAATCTTCAATCCATGAACAAGGAGTTTTTGCCATAGTTCCAATGCCTTCAGATTTTCCTCATTCCATTTCCCATTCCAAATTTCAATAGCATCTGCAAGACTGTAGCTTTCGTCACCCCATAACCAAGCATCTTTCTTGAACGGATGATTAATTGAAATGAAAGCGCCTTGTTTCCTAGCTGCAGATGCGGCCTCAGGAAAACTCTTAGGTTCGTTCGGCTCAACATTTTTGAAGAAGCCAGATTCTGGATCGATAGGACTGGTTAAATTAATGAAGTTTGAATGCCCTTTTTTTTGTCCCCACTCCTCTCCAGATATCAGAATGTCATCTTCTTGGTATATTAAGGGGAGAGTATTATGGTCTGTGACTACAACAAATCGAATATTGTTCTTCTTTGCCAACTGCACAAGTTTCCTAGGGCTGCTCATCAGAAGTTTTGTCGCCTGCCGCTCCAGTGGCCAAAGTACTTTGTGAAATACACCTTCCCCGCTCAATTTATTAATTGAATACCTAGAATGGCAATGAGCCTGCACGTAAACTACTCTATCTTTTAGTTTCATTTGAGATTGTCCCTTTAGCCTTTGACATTTCGTAATGGACATTTCTGATTAGAGGATGTTAACGGTAATCATAATCCTATTTCCTGTCGATCTTTTTAAAAAGCATCTATGACAGGGACATGATCACACAAGACTCCTGAAATCATCGATCTCTTTTTTACATTCATTCCCACTGACAATTCTTTAAGGGCTTTGCTCCCATCTTGCAAAGAAATGTCCCTTCCATCCGCAGAACTGTACTAAAGAGGTTGGATATCTGTGGCACAGTTCTGCAATACATCTCGATGTGAACGATTCTATAACTATCTCGACCCTAGCCTCGAACGTGAATTTCTCAGCAATTTCAAATCGTTTTATTCTCTGGAGTACGCAGGAGCTTCTTAAAGCCCACTTTGCGCCAATACCATGCGCCTATCTCGCAGTGTATTATATTTCTTGTAGCTGTCCAAATGTAATATTTATCGTATCCCCCTCATATTTGAAAAACATTCAACATATCCCGAAAAGAAGAACGGTCGAAAAGCCTACAAAGCTAAATATCTTGAATATCATTCAAGTACTAATACACGCCTTGAATCATTCAATTTGATCCTGGTGAAAAAGGCAAAAAAAGATCTTAGTTCGAGACCTTTGAGCAATTGAAATTCACAAAACTGAGGAAGATTTCAGGAAGGAATTTCGGTGGGTACAAACATATTGAGTTCCAGAAATGAATCAAAAAAAGGGCAGGAAAAGAGTGCACCTAAGTCGGAGCATAACGATTTTTAATCTTTTGTTTCTGTTCTCGTGACTATATTTTTCTCAGTGAAGACCTAAGTTGTCAAAGAAATAATTCTAATAAAGAGAAACGGTCTTATTCAATCTCAATAACTCCGACGAAAAAAGAGATCGAACAGATCGGACATTCTTCCTTGGTTGTATTCAGTCGTTTTTAGTGGAGTCTATTAGCAGTAATCTCTCAAAAATGTCTTGCCAGTATCGGAGTAAATAACAAAGAAGGGATGACACGACTAAGTAAAGAAAACATTTAATACGAAAATGGAGATAAATGTCTATGAAATATACTTTTCCTAAGGACTTTCTTTGGGGGACGGCAATATCGGCTTTTCAGACAGAGATGGGCGGTTCTAAAGACTCAATATCGAGCGGTTCAGATTGGTTTGTCTGGGCCAGGGACAAGGACAATATTAAAAGAAAATTGGTCAGTTCCGACCTGCCGGAAAATGGCGATGGATTTTGGGACTATTATATGGATGACATCGACAAAGCATATTCATTACACAATAACGCCTTTAGGCTTAGCGTGGATTGGCCAAGGATATTTGGAGAAGATACTTCCAACATACCTGTTACCTTAAAAAGAGAAAATGGCTTCCTTGCGGATGTCGAGATAAGCGAAAAAGGTATGAGAGATCTCATCAAAATGGCTAATATGAAAGCTGTTAATCACTACAGAGAAATTTTCAGTTACATAAAAAGTAAAAGAATGAAGGTATTTCTTACGATTTATCACTGGCCATTGCCGCTCTGGCTCCATGATCCAGTTTCCTGTCATATGGACATAAGTAAATGTTGTAATAGAGGATGGATTGACGAGAAGACTATCGTTGAATATGCGAAGTACACTTACGCTTTAGTGTACCTGTTCAGGGATCTTGTTGATATATGGGAGACAATAAATGAGCCCGAGGTCATAACTTTCCAAGGATATGCTTTTGGGAACACGTCAGGTTTTCCACCGGGTCTATCAGATCTTACGCTTGCTATTCAGGTTTTGAAGAATCTGGCTTTGGCACATAACATAGCAACAAAAATAGTGAGGAAACTTGCACCAGGATCTCTCGTAGGGGTAGGAATTAATCCATCTTATTACGAACCGGCAGACGACAATGAGATGAGCGTCGTTGCAACAGAATTTGTGAGATACTTCACAAATTACTGGTTTTTAAACGCAGCTATTAATGGCGAATTAGATTTAGATTTTGACATGGAGACTGATCATAAATTGATTTCAGTCGAAAAACCAGATTATATCGGTCTAGATTATTACCAGAGAATAATAGTGAGATTCAAACCTGATTCTGCAGGGATTTCTCCTGAGAGTATAGAATTTATGCCGTGTCGTAACTGCACAGACTTCATGTGGGACATATTTCCTGAGGGCATAAGACAAGTAGTTACTGACACTTATCACAGGTACAAAATACCAATTTACATTCTGGAGAATGGAATTGCCGATGCGAATGACATTAAAAGATCAAAATTTATCATCGATCATTTAAAATATCTTAGTCTAGCAATAAGTGAAGATTCGATTCCCGTTGGTGGTTATTTTCATTGGAGTCTTATTGATAACTTTGAATGGGCAAAGGGTTATTCAATGCGTTTTGGTCTGTTTAGTGTTGATTACACAACTAAGGAAAGAAAAGCCAGAGATTCAGCACAGGTATATGCCAAGATTTGCGAGGCAGGTGAAATAGATGAACAGTGATACTGAACGTTTAAAAATAATGGAATCAGCACGGAACATTGTGGCTATCTCGCCACATCCTGACGATGCAGAAATAATTGCTGGTGCGTATATGGCAAAGATGAGGGACAAGGGATCAAAAGTGTCGCTTATCATTGTTTCAGACGGATCAAAAGGAACAATGGAAGAAAACAAGAATATGAGTGTCGTGAGACGAGATGAGCAACTCAAGGCTGCATCCGTACTCGGTATTGAAACGGTTAAGTTCATGAATTTCCCAGATGCCGAAGTACCTTCTCCGGGAATACTAAGAGAGGAGTTGCTTCCACTGCTACGCGATATCGGACCTGAAATTGTCGTTACTGTTGATCCATTTCTTCCTTATGAAGTGCATCCAGATCATGTGAATGTCGGGCTCGGTGTTCTTCAATCCGTTCTTTTTTACCCGATGCCAAACATAGGTAAGGGAAAAAAGCGCGATAACAAGATCTATGTGGCTGTTTCTCCTTCTAACAGACCAAATATTGTCGTTCCGTGCGACCGTTATATCGAAAAAAAGACTGAGTCGATAAGAGCACATCTATCACAGGCGTTGGACATCAATTATATTCTGCAAATGATGCGTGCATTCGGTAAATTTTCTGCTTCTGAATATGGTGAACCGTTTCGCCTTATGAAGAGGGAGGAACTCCATATTTCAATACAGAATGAAGATCTTTCAGAAATTTTAGGTTGAAATAAATATTCGGAGTTTAAATTCTTAAATCCTGTTTATTTTATCATGGAATTTGGTAAACCTTATTATATGCTTTAAAGAAGCACTTAACTCATGACTCTACTTGCATCAGATTTTTTTATCTTTCAAAGCTTAAATTCTGAATGAGAATCAATTAAAGTCTATGATGTTGGCATCGTATTTGAGAGTGTTTTCACTGAAAAATGGGAAATTATGAAATTGTACATTCACCGATCCTTGGATATCGTGTTTATATGTTTTGAAAGTGGACGAAGCTGATGAATGCTCAGATTAAATATGAATATCTCTACTTTCAACCGATATGGAATTTATCGCAACTATGGGGGATTGTTTTCCCAACACGGAAGAAGTGCCGTGTAAAATTATTCTTAGGTAATGATGGCGGTCAGAGGATAATGTAAAGATTCGACCCGATGGAGATGACTTATTCCGCAGTTAGAATAATGGAAAAATGGCTGAGAATAACTCGTGGATGCACATTGAATCATAAAATAGATGGAGAGTTACGGTAAACATAATAAAATTTTTTAATCCAAAAAATTTTAACCACGTCGACTATTCTATATACGTGTACATCCTACCGTTGAACAAGAAGATACTTTATGGTATGGGTCAGATCGGAGTGACCATGCCTGCATTCTTCCTTTCAACCTACATATTCGTTTTTTACGCCCCGCTCCACGGAAGGGTGATAGTAGATTCTTATATTATCGGTATCGCGGTCCTGGTTGGCACGCTTGTGCAGGCTTTCGTTAATCCGTTTATCGGTCAGTGGAGCGATAAAAGCAGAAGTCGATTCGGAAGGCGAAATTTTTTCTTGATAACCGGTTCACTACCGATCGCATTTTTCTACGCGTTAATATGGTTCCCTTTTTTCAGCAGCATAACAATGGGGGTAATGCTCTTCTTGTATCTTATCGGTTTCAATTTCCTGTACGCATATGTTGTGTTGCCATATCTCGCACTAATACCCGAGATTTCTGTGAATTCAAAGGACAGAGTTACACTCACCACAATAGCTTCTTATTTCTCGATCATTGGGATAATACTGGCGTCACTTCTTCCATCTATTCTTCTGGCAGTAAACGTAAGGTTCTCGTATATAGGGCTTATAGTTTCCATAGTTACTACGCTGTCATTCCTTATAGTTTTCCTTTCGATCAAGGAGAATCCTGAGGTACCTAAAATACCTAATGAATTCACAATAAAGGAAGCGGTAGTGCAGACTTTCAGAAACAAGACATTTGATAGGTACATAGTGTCTTACCTGTTCTTCCAGTTTGGATTCTACTTTTTTCTGTCCTCGCTGGGCTATTTTGTTGAGAATATAGTATTGCCTGGTAACCCACACTATGAATCGTACATTGGTCTTCTCACCTTAGTTGCAGTTCTCTCGACCATTGCGTTCTCTCCACTTCTTGTTTTCTATTCCAGAAGATATGGTGAGAAGTCATCGTTCATACTCTTCACAGCATTGCTTGGGATTGTTATCATTTCGGCATTTTTTGTAGGGCTTATACCATTCGGGAACAAATTGATCGAGACTTTGATAATAATGGTACTCAGTGGTATAG
>JAKAYH010000007.1:8824-19894 GCA_021826835.1 Thermoplasmata archaeon
TTACTTCATACTTCATTCTGCCCAATGCCATAGTATCGGAAATAATTGACGAAGATGAACTTGCCACGGGATACAGAAGAGAGGGCATGTACTTTGGCATTCAGGGCATGTTGGAGAGGATACCTTCGGGTCTCTCTGGATACGTTCTTGGTACCTGGATTGCCTATTTTTATATACCAACTGGGAATGATATTTATGTTCGTTCCTTGACTTTAATCGGTGGTTTATCTATCATTGTTACATCTCTGCTCTTCGTACGTGTCCCTTTGAAGGAGAACATAAAGAAGACAGAAAATCTAAAAAAAGATCACTAAATACAATTAGTCTCTTATTTCACAGTCCCGGTTCATCTAGCGCCCTCGATAGTTAGGAATAATTCCTAAGACGCAATCAACTGTGAACGGCTACCTTTATTCCATTACTATTATCAACGTTGAGACTTAAACGCTCGATCATATCCCAAAGTCTTCAGAATTGCTTGAACGTACATGCCGGAACTCCCTGGAAAGTGTATACCCGTTAAGCATTCCCCATTATTTTCGTCTATCGTTTCGCAGGCAAGGCCGTAGTTCATTGGTAATTGCTCTAATAGTGATGAATTTGATAGCGAGGAGAGCATCATAGAATAAAAGGAATGGAGCCAGGGATGCTTGACGTGCATATTACCAACTCCACCATACTTGCCTGATATGTAATATTCATTCTTGTTAGAACTGATCCATTTCGCTGTTTTCTTAAAAACAATATCGCTTCGGCGTATAAAACCAAGATAGGGAAGCAACAATAGAGATCCGGTTGGGTCGTCGTAAAAATTATAATGTTCCTTCAGGTCATTGGAGTAGACATACATCCCTTCCTTTACCATACATGAATTAACATCTCGTTTTATTTCCTCCGCAACTGCTAAAAGATCCTCACGATTCTGATTATCGATAGATTCGGAAAAATATCTTATCGAGTACCATAATGCTACGTTGCTGTACGTAACATAGGGGTATTCCACTGGGTCATCTGAACTGTTGAGATCGGTACGGTAAAGCTGAAATCTATCGGACTTGAAATTTTCCAATAACAGGGTCAATTCCCTAGAAAGATTCACTGCTTTCTGAGAAGAAATTATACCGTATTTTACAGAGCGAGAAAGAACAAGGAAATGGTATGCCAGCTGATCAAGTTCAAATCCGTTGTAAAGTATTCTACCATCAAGATAAAGTGCATGCACTCCCTTATTTGTCCAGTACTTTGTTAATATTTCCGCAATAAGTTCCTTAGCCCTGTACGGATCTATTTTCTCTAGCACAGGAAGAACCCAGAATACGAAGTCCCTAGCCCAATAACCGGCCGATACATAATAATAAGGGCTTTTAGAAGCCAAGATACAGTTGCCGGAAGTATCAATGCACTTAGAGTTTGATAGGAATATTGATAAAAGGGCGTTTGCCTTGATGCTCTCTGCTTCTCCATATGTGTTAAGTCTTTGAAGAAATTTGTCAGTTTCATATCTCAGACGATCTATTCCTTCTCTCTTCATAGATATTCCCAGGAGTACTGATCTGTCAGGTATGTCCCCGATCGTAATAATCGTGCCACTCTCAGCATCAGTGAAGGCGATAGCGGGCAATTTTCCTGCTACCTCAGAGTAGAATGCAGGATTAACGTTCCATGGAGATCTGAAACTCATAACTTTATGTACGATTGGCCAAAAAACTCTGGATTCAGAACTAGCCACTGAAAACTTTCCTTTTTTAGAAATGAAGAATCCTGGTCTATCCGGCGGTATAATAATCTCGATTTCGCCGTTAGAAAAATGATTATTAACCCAACCTGGCTTCATACCCTCGCTCCCATTGATAAGTCCTGAAATTCCAAAGCACTGTAACATCGATGCTGAGCACAGCGGAAAACAGATTTTAACTACATTTTCATCGATGATAAGTGAAAAATAGTAATTGCCACCAACAGATATGTTTGTCTTTTTGGATATTTCTGGTGAAGTTATGATCACTTTCTGTCGTTGTCTATTCAAGTATGTCACCCTATATCCACACTTAATAGTTTCTCGGGGTATTGCAGTTTCTGCAAAGCCAGGGCATCTCTTTCATAAGATACATGTGAATCAAATCCCACTGGCCCTACAATCTCATAAAATCCAGTTGTAGGAATGTTACCGACATAAGAAATGTTATCATCAGACTTATCTGCTTTCTTAGCAATAGCAGACTCTCCCTCAAAATAAATTCCCATTAAACCGTTAATCATCATAGGATTGATCACGAATTCGACATTTGGCATTCGTTGTGCGATGTAGTATGCCGACTCCATCCACTCCTCAGGTTGCCATCTTCCATTCCCAAGATAGGAGTTCCAGGCTACATTATTAGCATCAGGTTGAAGAATGATCCTACTTCCAGAAAGTCTGGTGTAGTAGTTCGGATAAAATGCATCAAGGCTGATCGCTACGCCAAATTTAATGTTCTCTAGAGTGAATGGGACCACATCCTCAAGCAGACCCGAATCCAGACCCATCTTCTTCTCAGTCTCCGTGAGAAAAACCTTTTTTTGGTTAAAAACTAGATTTCCTTTTGAATTGAATACATAAGCCGCGTTGAAAATTTTGATCTCCTCTAGGACTGTATTCTTATTGCAAATTGATTCCGGAATATTACCACATGCTAGTACATTTACGGCATATTTTTTGGACATTTCTGAGAAGAAAGAAAAAAAGTTATTTCTTAAATCCTCCGCGAATGATAGAAATATCGATCTGAAAGCTTTGGCATCGAAAGTGTCAAAAATGTTATTACTTCCCGAGCTTTCTAAATCTTCCACCTTAAGTTCCATTCCATTTATCACGGAACCAACCAACATAGGTAGATTTGTTTCTTCAGGGAAAATTAGGAAATCGCCAGGATCAGTAAGTTTAAAGAAATGTTCAAGATGGCTTCGATAGAATCCAATGTTCGAATCTCGCGTGTCTATTTTAAGCTGGACACCATGAATTCTCATTATTTGCGTATGATTACTGTCAATTTAATTCTTTCACCAGGATTCTATAATGATTCGCAACTCTTTCTCTGAAGTCGCATTAATGCACCTATTTATTTACGATTCGAATAAAATCTAGGTTCATCATAATTATGAATTACTATATTTCGGATCGCAGTAATCCAGAATAAGGTCCTCATCTATGGATTTCAAATCTATTTTGGAAATATAGTTCTTCTACAATGGTGAGGAAGCTTTGAAAAACATGAAGAAGAACAATACTCTTGGGACTGAGCGACGATTCTCAAGTTGTTTCTAAAATAGCCGAATAACTGTGCATCTAAAGATAATTTAGCTCGAGATAAATGTAAAGTTGCGCTAAAGAGATAACAATTATTATATAATATTTATTTCATTGGAAATATTTTTATATTTCTGAAATAATATCTATATATATGAGATCGGCGGTGTTTTATGGTAAAAATGATGTTAGGATCGAAGATGTCAATGATGCGGGTGAACCAGATCCAAATGAAGTACAAATGAGGGTCGCTTATTGCGGTATATGTGGATCAGATCTAGAAGCTATAAGAACTGGCAACTATGTTCCGGGAGTTATTATTGGACATGAATTCTCCGGACTAATAACAAAGATTGGTAGTGAGATTAGAGATCTTCAGGTCGGAACCGAAGCGGTCGCTTCCAGCATAGTCCCTTGCGGTCACTGCTCTTTCTGTTTGACGGGAAGGCCAGAACTATGCGAAAACCCTTTGATGATAGGTATCTCAAAAAATGGCGGGATGTCAGAACTCGTAAATGTTCCTGCTCTATCTGTTCTTAGAATTCCTTCCAATATGAATTTAAAAATAGCTGCTTTAGCAGAGCCGCTTTCAATAGCGCTTCATGCTGTAAACTTAGCACATATAAAAATGGGAGAAACGATCCTTATACAAGGGGCCGGCCCTATTGGATTATTGATAGAAGTTTCTTTGTCTTTTTGCGGTCTGTCTAATATTATAATTTCAGACATATCTCAAAGCAGATTAGCTCTAGCAAAAAATTTAAACGAAAACGTAACAGTCGTAAACCCGAAGGAACGGAACATAAATTTTGTCGTAGAAGAAATCACAGAGGGTAGCGGTGTTGATTTTGTCTTTGACACAACAGGATCGGGAGAAGTTTTTGATTCAGACATATCAGTTACCAAACGTGGGGGTAAGATTATCATGGTAGGTATTCCAGAAAAACCCTCAAACGCGTCTCTTCTTCCTCTCGTAATTAACGAAATCTCGCTGGTTGGATCATACGAAGGTTATAATGAGATGCAGGAGGCAATATATCTTTTGTCTAAGCATCCAGATGTATTTGAAAGAGTTATTACGAAAATCGTTAAACTCGACAAGTCGGTTGATGATGGTTATCTACCTCTTCTTGAGAATCCAGTAGAGGGAAAAATTCTTGTCGCCGTTGGAGGTGATTTATGATGCTGATTGGAAGTACAGAATATCTTGAAAAGATAAAGGAAGTAACGAACGCGGATCAAAAGTACAAAGATATGATGAAGAATGAAATCGCAAGTTACACTTTCATCCTACTCGCAGAAGAAGCGAATGGTGTTACTGCGGATCTAAAATTCGGTTTCAGGATAGAGAATGGAGTAATTGCAGATGTATGGCAGGGGGAGAGAGAAACTGATTTCACAGTCTCCGGTAAGTATGGCACGTGGGTAGACTTGCTTCTTGGAAAGCAAAGTGTTACTAGTGCATTCATTACGAGGAAACTTAATATTCGGGGCGATTTTTCAAAAATACTCAAAATGGCTGGGCCAACAGAACATTGGATTACACTTCTACGAAAAATTCCCACTGAATTTCACGGTTCGTATTCCCGTTTTAATATTAAGTGAGGTGATGGTATGGCCAAGATAACCGGAGGAGAGTTATTAAAAAGGATACTTGAAAGATATGGTATAAATTTCGTCTTTGGTGTTCCTGGAGATCAGCTTTATCCGTTTCTAAATGCATTGCATGATTCTAATATAAGGTTTATCACATTTCACGATGAGACGTCTGCTGCGCATGCAGCAGATGCGTATGCGAGGGTTACAAATGAGATTGGCGTTGTTACTGCCACAGTTGGTCCTGGAGCTGCAAATCTTATAGGTGGGCTATACCCCGCCTATTCCGAAAATATACCAATGCTAGTAATAACAGCTCAAAACCAGACATTCAGATCATATCCAGATCAGGGCTCAATGCAAGCTCTGGATCAATATGAACTTTTCAAAGCGGTAACGAAATGGCGAGCGGTAGTTAATTCATGGGATAGAATACAGAAGTTAACAGAACGTGCAATACGCAATGCTCTCTCAGGTGCTCCAGCACCAGTTCTGGTTGATTTTCCATCGGATGTTTTACATCACGTTGAAGATGATTCTAGTATAGTGATTCATGATCGATTAGAATATTTCCCTACTGGAAGAACAAAACCTGACGATAGGGTAATCGAGAAAATCTGTGACGAAATAATAGATGCAAAGAGTCCACTCATACACGCTGGCGGCGGAGTATTAAGGTCATCTGCTGCAGACGAGGTTAAGGAACTCGCCGAGATGTTAAATATTCCAGTGACTACGTCTATTTCAGGACGTGGATCGATACCTGAGGATCACCCTTTGGCCCTTGTCCCTCAGAACTATGGGGCAATTGCAGCGCAATCTGGGGCGGATCTCGTCATTCTCGTCGGTTCTAAACTCGGAGATCTAGACTTCTTTGGTAGACCACCGTTCTGGGGAGATAGCAACCAGAAATTTATTCAGATAGATATAGATCCCGACCGTATAGGCATGAACAGATCGGTTTTAATCGGAGCATTAGGCGATGCGAAAGAGACTCTGAAAGAAATAATAAGAAGGCTGAAGGAGTACAAAGTGGCTAAAAGAGATTACAACTTAATTCAGCCCTATAAGGATTTGGAGATTCAGTGGAAGGATCAGTTTAATTCTCAAGCCGATGAAGATAACATACCAATCCATCCGCTAACTGCAATAAAGGAGATTAGATCATTTTTCCCAAGGGATGCGATATCTATAATTGATGGTGGAAACACAACAGTCTGGGCCCACTATGTTAATAGGATATATACTCCAAATACATTTCTCAGCAGTGCAGCGGGTGATTCCGGATATATAGGTACAGGAATATCATATGCAATCGGAGCGAAGTTGGCCAAACCAGATAGGAAAGTTTACTGCATTTCGGGTGACGGGTCTTTTGGATATGATGTAACAGAACTCGAAACTGCACTCAGGCTCGGTACAAACTTTACTTGTGTTGTATTAAACGACAGCTCATGGGGTATGATTAAATCAGGACAGACGCTATACTATAACAAAAGATATGTGGGCGTTGATTTCAAAGATATAAATTATGCTGATATAGCAAAAGGCATCGGTTGTTACGGTGTGACAGTTGAGAATAAAAAAGAACTGAGAGATGCATTGGTTAAAGCACAATCTGTGAATGTTCCAGCTGTTATCGATGTCAAGATACCCAGAAACCTAACTCCACCGGATTTTCAGACACTTGCACAAATATGGCTGGAAGGTTGTGATTCTCCTCCGGAGGAAGAAATAGAGATAGAAGTAGATAATATGCTGTGAAATCACACCTTGGGAGAAGATCAATACATAATAAAATATCATCATTTTCCACAATTTGTGAATGAATGCTAAGAAATCCCATATTTGGGTAAAATTTATTCTATACTGTCGAGAAGATTGTGGTTTCAATTTAGTGTCATCCTATGATCTCCTGGAAAGTCCGTGCCGGATACCCTATTATAAATCGGGGACTGCCACCGTATGGGAAAATTTGTCAATTAAACAAGATTCATCTTCTTCTTTTCAAGAACATAAAAAAGGAATCAGTGCACATCGCTATCTCACATGTTTAAATAGGTATATTAAGAAGATTGCAGTTGTTCCGCCGATTATCAAAATAGAAACATAGACCGAAGATGTTAGCAGGAGCAAAACGCCTAACACAGCAAATATCACGGATAGTGAAAGGAATATACCAGTCCCACCTTTTACTTTGAATGGTATGTCTTGTTTCGGAATTTTTCTGTTATGCCACGCGGCACTGTAACTAATAAAAGCATACATGAACGAATCGAAGCCAGCAGCAACTAGTATTGGGACTGAATAATTACCGGTATGAAAGACATAAATAACAATAAGCAGTACAATCGCATATAAAAAAATCAGAGAGATATATGGAGTATGAAAACGAAGATGTATTCTACCGAAAATTTCAGGAAAAGTGCGTTCGCGCCCAAGCGCGTATATCAACCTTGAAGCCCCAAGGATGCCTGCATTGAATGCGCTAAAACTCATTACTACGCTTACTACAGCTATGAAAGAAGCTATAGGTGTACCTTTTAATATGTACGATCCGAGTACTATTTGTGGTATAAAGGTACTTTTCAGCACTCCGAAAGGAACGTGTTCAAAAATTGCAATACTGCCCAGAACGAAAGTAACTGCGACAATTCCCAGGGCGATCGGCATGGCTCTTGGTATTCCGCGTTTATAGTCTATTGCCTCCTCGCCGAGTGTTGTGACCCGTCCAAACCCAAGGAAAAAATAAACTGCAATAGTTGCTGAAGTCAATGCTGGCACTATGTTAAAGTTAGTAGGAATCGTCACATATATTGGCCTAACAATAGACAGAGAATATACAAAAACCGAGAGGAGGGAGAGAGCAACAAAAAACGTTAGGATAAGCTGGAAATTACCAGAAATTTCAACTCCAAGGATGTTAATGCCAAGTATGATAGTCAGCACAATTATGGCCCACAACATTGGATCAAAGAAACCAAAAAGGTAATGGAGCACGTTTCCTACCATAAAACTTTCAACACCGGCCGCCCCGAGTATGATAAACACCCACATCAGAGAGAGGCTTATGGCCATCCTGTTTCCAAAAGGCTTACGCAGAAAAACTCTGTTTCCGCCCGCCGAAGGATAAATGCTGACAAGTTCCCCGTAAGAGAACGATGCTAAGACAACAAGGGCACTTGCCACAAGGACGCCAAAAATCAAGTTTGTTATGCTCCCTGCAGTTAAGCATACAAGAATTATGCTAAGAAACACCGAAGACGCAAGTGGAGTTCCCGCCGTTATCGCAATCAATCTCGTAAACTTCAGTTTTCTATCAAGAGTCACTTCCATAGTAACCTCGCAACAGCATCAAGCACAATCTGATCCTTTTCGGACCCGTATGTTTCTATAATGCCATCAAGATATAGATGAGCTAAATTCTCTTTTCCTCGGAACATTCTCTTAAGGGTATCACTATCTGAAACAACCTTTACTTTTCCCTCATCAACATTATTCGTTTCACCAATAAGTCGAACATTCCCGCCATTAACCTCCACAACGAATCCTGCGCTAATATCCCGCCCCCAAAAAAGTATTCTTGTATTCCATTTTCGTATCAGTTTCTGAACTTTTTCGTTTTGGTCTACATCATACACGAACTTTACTATTTCTGACCTGATGTCATCTAGGGTAGTAGCCATGTACGTCAATACTCCATCCTGATTTTTTTTGCAGAGTTTACAAGTTCTCTAGCTGCCTGAATATACTTGGTAAGTTTACCGATGTTACCCGTAAGACCAATAGATCCTGAAAGGATGCCCGATATTACATCTAAGTTTCCGTCAAGAATGCTTTCCCATACCGATGCTTTTCCTTCAAGAACATAAACGTTATATGATTGTGGGATCTTGTTTAAAAATTCAATGCTATAGCATTTTCCATGATATAGTTGAAGGATCACTATTTTGTTCATACCTGATTTGAGGTATCGCGATGCCTCATCGCCTATTATAGCTAAAATTATATCTCCCTCCCAGTCTCTTGCAGCCTCTCCGTACTTAACATTCTCATTTATGCTGATGGCAAATCTTTTAAACCATTCGTCACTAAATATTTCTAGCACAAATATCACAAATCACCATGTTCGCTGAGCAAACGCTGGAACTGTATCTTCGATGGAACGATAACTTCCTTCATCATTTCACGTAAAATGTACTCCATTCTCTCGGATGGGGCCTGAATCTTCGACAGTATTTTCATTGATCCCTTAAACACTATTGTATCATCTAGTACTAGAGAAACAAAACTATCATCACCTGTGCTTATTCTAACGAGAGCATCATAGTTATCTACGTAGTAAATAAGATCAGATCTGTTTGAAAATTCGACGAGATCCTTTTTTGGGATAAGTTTCAGATCCATAACCATTCCATCTTTAGTGTTTTGCCAAACCCCAACACCGAAGTCTTTCAATACAATGAGTTCCGTAGCCGTGTACGTGCCTCTTCCAAGTTCTCTGAACTTGCTATCGTTGTTTAGCTTCTGCTTTAAAGTGTCGAAAAATTCTTGAGAACCGTACGTTAACAAAAGTTCACCCTTTTTCAAATTCGCTTTGGACTGTTTCCTTTGAGATCATCACCCCTCTCTTAGAAAGTTCAGAGAAAAAATATTTTGGATCTATTATCCCCTCGGGTGCGTACAATCCTGGCAGGGCTTGTCGTGCCCGAGAGATATATTGGGCACCAATGCTGGCGGACCATCCTGTTAAATTGCGCATATGATCTAAGCCAAAATAGGTAATTTTTGTGTGCTTGCCGTCCTTCTCCCCAATTACTTCAACCCAGAATCCGGACGTCTCGACTCCTCCTGATTTGAATTGCTCCATCGTCTGATGCACAAATGAGGCAAGAAAATCTCGCGATGATATTTCTGTATTATTCACGTTTATTTTCTTGTCCTCAGTAAGACCAACATCGGCAAATTGATTGACAAGATGGTTATGCCAATCCGGAAGAAGGGCTCCCCTGAGAGTCACATTTTTTAGGTTTTTCAGGTACCTCGGAATGGTGATTGGTTCCGGGTGACCCACGAAATAGGTGCTGACAGCACCAACTGGTTCTGGAAACTCAATAACACGCTTGAACTGGCGTGCAGGTACATATTCAATCTTGCCCGACAGATACATCGGAACATCTCCACTCACAGCATGAAAGACATGGGATATCACCGCAAGACCAGCGGAGTCCGCTGCACTTCCGGTCCAAGCTATATTTATGTCGCTAGCTTTGTCTAAACTCAGGTATCCAGCCCGAGCGCATACATTAGTAATACCCGGTGTCCATCCCATACCGATCAGTATTTTAGAATGTATGTTCTCTGAACTTCCGTATTTATCCACAACATTTAATGTGGCATCATAATCGTCGCAGATATCAACATAGTCTTTCTCGGTCTCGATTGCGGCGTCAATAACAATTTTTTCATATTTGTAAAATGGACCAATAGTATTAACAACTATATCGGTATTTTCCAACACTCTAAAAAGATCTTTTCGGTTGTTGATATCAATGGTCGAGAATGAAACTTTTGATTTTTCTCTTTTGGATAACGAGTTTGCTAAATTCTCAGCGGAAGTTTTATTGTAATCACAAATTTCTACTTCTTCTACGCCACTGGAAACAAGATCTTCTGCAACGGAAGAACCCATGTCCCCCGCACCGCCCATAACAAGATATTTGGTCATGTTTATTTACATGAACAAGAGCTATAAATTTTTTCCTATCTAATCAGTTATTTTGAATGCAAAAAATTAATCATTGTTCAACGCTACACACCCACGGACATGCCTATGTCAGCGAGCCTGAATCAAAAGATTAAAAACTTTACTTCGAGGATCATGCGTAACTCTAGGATTTTCTATTGAATTCTACAATATGTAGACTCCAAAAACGTTGAAATTGTTTATCACAAAATCAACATAGATATTTCGCCTGCATAGCATATGCCCTAAACGTTCTCGAAAATGAAACGGAATTTGTATATTATGTTGCAGGGATTAGGCCTGATTAGCATTTTAAAAGTCTACGAATAAGACTCTGGGACAAAAGTAGTCATTCCTTTAGTACTATAACATAGACTCTCTTTCCTATATATTTCTTGGCAACATCCACCTTTCCAGAATTTCCGAATGGTGTCACTGTTTT
>JAKAYH010000265.1 GCA_021826835.1 Thermoplasmata archaeon
CAGTCTCAGTGGCGTCAGCACAGAAGAAAGCTGGATCAGAAGGATAATAAAGATTGTAACCGCAAGGATTGGAAGCAATTGCGAGAATGAAAGTTGTGTTGTATGCAATGCATTTGACAGGCTCTCTGTTAATCCACCTACAGAAACTGCATATGTTGATTGTGTGTTGGGAATCGATTTTATATTTCCATAAAGTGTGTTGATAGTTGTTATGGCCTTGTTTCCCCATCCTATATTGTATGTCTGAAAAACTATTTCCACATAATTTGGATTGCTGCTGCTGATAAAGGTACTGGTCTGGTTAACGTATAGCGCTGCGGCAGCAGGCGTCACATTTGATGGCGTATAACCAGTATAATATCCATACGGCCTTCCTGGGCCAAGCACTTCTGAAATACCTTTAGTGTTAATTGTGGCATTCTCAATTTGCAGCACTGTTGACATTTCCCCCTTATTCACAACTCCGTTGGAGACAAGGGGATGAGGGAGCTGAACAATCTCGAAATTTCTGTCGAAGAAATCTCCATTGAAACTGTCATTAACTATCTGTATTGCTGTAGTTGCCTGGCTTTGCGGCAGAAGCTTCAATATGTCAATGCCTGAAGGTGTAACTGTGTAGACTGCAAGTCCCACTATTGATATGACAACAAATACAGCAATCATAGCCTTTGCGTGTCCAGTTGAGAATGTTCCAACTGAATGCAGGTGTCTATGGCTTCCCTCGTGGAACTCCCCGCTTTCCGTCTTCTTGAAAATTTTCCTGCCATACCTGTGGAGAATTGACAGCAAAAGCGTATTTGCCGCAATTAAGGCGACAGTAACACCTATGGCATTTGCAAAGCCAGCATCACTGAAGAACGGAATATCAGCGAGCCACAGCACAACTTCTGACAGAATTACAGTTAACCCGGAAGTGAAAACAGCGTGGCCTGCCCATCTGGCTGTAACTACAGTAGGCCTGTCAGTCTTTTTTCGGAGTTCAGACCTGTATCTTGCCATAAGATAAACTGTATAATCACTGCTCAGCCCAAGCACGAATATGAGAAGAAGCGTAGGAGTAATAAATGAAGCTTCCGAATGTAAAACATATGTATACAAATACCCGATTATGCCAAGGGACACAATAGCGGAAATTATAAACATAAGGATCGGGAGGAATGCCGCTTTTACCGATCTGAAAAACAGCCCAACCACAAGTATTGAAAGGAGTATGCCCACCCCAAGCGCCTTGATGAGCCCTGATGATATTTCTCCGGAAAGCTGGCTTGCAAGTTCGTTTGAACCGGCAACAAGGAACTTGCTTCCCTTAAAATCCGAAGTTGCATTGTTTGCAATGGATTGAACTTTAACACTCACCTGGTTCGAATAGTTTCCATTGAAAGAATAAATGAATATGGAAGTGCTTTTATCAAAACCGACAAAATTGTGGTAAAGATAGGGTGTGGGGACAATGGGCATATCCTGCAACGGGTAATTTGCCATGAATTTATTGACAACTGAGTTCACAGACGTTGAATTCAGCACCATCCAGAGATATCTTGGAAGATAATTTTTATTAGCATGGAAAAGAGGATTGCCACTGAAATCTTTTAATGTTGAGCTTTTTGTTAGCATTACTGAGGTGGAATTTAACTGCAGCCCGGTTGCCGGCAGGCTAAGGTTATACTCCAAGAATGCCAGGTGTACCAGTGATACATTGTCAGTGGATGTTATGAGGCTGGAGAGGCTATTTGCAGACTGGGCACCCGCGTAGTTCAGGAATTGCAGTGAAAGATTCACGGTTTCATTCATGGTGCCCGCCATATACGATTTTAAACTCTGGTTCAATATTACAAATTGCCCAATCGGGTATAATCCAGTTAAAGACTGATTAAAACTCTTGTTTTCCAAACTGAATTTGGCCCCTGTCTGTAATGAGCTTATCAGTCCAGCAGGACTTTTTAAAGTGGCATTCACATAACTGGAAAAAAGGTTTGTATACTGTTCCTGAAGACCAAATTCAGGGGAGAAGGAGATTGCCTTTAATACAGAGTTGTACGCATATGATTCAGCCTGGGTTACATTCTTCGCTGTATTGTAATAGCCCATAAATGATTCATAATATATCTCTTCTGGAATAAGGAATATTGAAGTGCTGCCGTTAACCCCGTATTCTATTTTATTAATGCTGGCTGCTGCCTGGTAATTTGCAGACATGAGTTTTTCTATCCCTGCAGTATAATTTTGAAGCGTGGATCTTTCAATAACTACTATGCTTTCAGTTCCTGTATAATTTTTAGCGGTCTTAAGATATGAATCCATTCTATTCTGAAAGCTAATGAGGGCATTCATGCCGGATGAGGTTGTGGTTGGAATATTCTGGACTACTATTATCAACTGGGAGGAACTATTGGATTTTCCAGCAGCCGATGGATCAAAATACCTTGACACTTCTGATGTGGCATTTGCAGACATGGATTTTCCGGTTCCAAAACCGTTCGTTATATTGAAGCTCGTATGTGAGAAAACAAGGAGAGCTCCATAACCCATCAAAACAATAAGTACTATCCAGATAACAATTATTTTGCCACTATTTTTTGAAACTCCTCTTCCTATTTTCTCGAAGACGGATTCGAACATGTCCCCTTTATTTTATTAATGTATTAATGACTTACTTCCTGACAAAAGAAGATAAAGAATATAATACATTGAATTTCACTAAACTCAAACATTGAATGTTGCAGAAATTTATCATTTTTTCCAAACCAAAAAGCCCTTTGCAAAAGGTTAAATTGGCACTTCGTCCGTCTGATCAGCAAACCTGAATTGCCAGTTTTTTCAACAGTATCCACTAATCCTTAAAACTTCAGTTTTCATTTGCTGTCAAGAAGTTATTGTTTCAAAATAGTGTTAGATTGTTGCCTTGCATTCATTATCAAAGGAGACAAATCCTAAAATACATTAATCAGCATTCAATTACTGACATACCTCAGAAGGTTTTGCGGAGGTTGTCGAGCTAGGTCAAAGGCGATGGATTCAGGGTTCATTCCCGTAGGGGTTCGCCGGTTCGAATCCGGCCCTCCGCATCTTAATGAGCCATTTTTACCAATGTATTTCATTTAACATCACTTTTGCAATTTAGAGACTGATTTAGCTACCTGCGGCAGTTTCGTATTCTCGAATGGTGGGCTACATAGATCATAAAATTAGGATTGCTGCTATAACTTCCTATGCATCAAAGAGTAAGAAAAGCAAAGCCTATTACAGTGTTATTTTGGGAACGTTCTCCAATAGTTGCGAGAATCATAATAGTAATCTTCTTTCCTACCATTCTTCTTCATGTGTTTAAGAATTTATGGAAATCTATGCGTATTGCTGACCATATAATTGTAAAAAGTCGGGAAATGCAGGGAGCATAATAGGAGAGCCTTGCAGAGTTTATGAATAAAGATTTACAAGGGATTACAAGTTTAACGGCTATGAAACAATCCTGTTGACCATAGCTATATCTTTCCCGTTTCGCAAGTCTATAAACATTTCTAGGTATTGCATTAAAGGATGGCCTATTATTGCCTCATCGAGGATTGGCATTAATGCAATAATAAATTCACCCCATCTTAAATTCGAAAGAATGATTGTTTGGTGTATGCTGTAAGTAAATGCCCACTACAATTTTTTGATCTCCGTATCTGGATCGTTTACCCGCAAAAAACTTATCGCCAGGAATTTGTTATGCATTTTGTCAAGAAAGTCTGCCAGTTGATAAATTGTCTCGTCCTTGAATTTCATCACTTCGTTGAAAGAGACTGCCGAATTGGCTGTCTCAGCGAGCCTGCTGTATGCCAATTTCAGATTGGCATAGCCGTTCTCCAGGTATCCTTTTTGTTTAAGTTCTTTCACGTGTTTAAAGGCAGTTTTCCTGCTCATTCTTTTTGGCATACCCTCATTTTCTCCATCAACAAGCTTTACTATTTCTGACTCCAGGAACATATTGCTTAACAAGCCAAAGTTTTCGCGGCTTTTATGTTGTTCTATCAATGCTTCCATTATCGCATTGCAATACCAACAGTCTTTGGCATATTTTAATTCACCATTCATAATAAACATTATACTTACAGTGCATAAATATTCTTCTTTATAATATAGTATTTGCCTCTGCCCTTAGAATGGACTTGCCAGAAGAATAGAAACCGAATGCTGAAGCACCTTTTTGGCACGAATTCCATAGCGAAGATTTAACCCAAATTCTCTGAATCAAATGAATAATAAACATGATTCTATCCCAAATAGTTTGAAGAACCATAAATATTTTGAAGTGCGTGTAGATAACGTGATATGAAAGTACTTGTATTGGGTGGAACAGGCTTTATCGGAAGAAGACTGGTGAATAACCTGATTTACGCAGGGAAAGACGTGACG
>JAKAYH010000266.1 GCA_021826835.1 Thermoplasmata archaeon
AATAAGTAAATGAGACTGTTGTGCAACTTGCACAACATTTCACAGGATCAATCGGTGTTTTCCATTGGCTGTTAAAGCCCTGTTGGAACAGGTGAAAAATCCCAGTTTTTCAATATTTCTCCCCTAGTAAGTTTTCCATTTACGATTTTAATCATTGTCAGATAGAGATAATCTGCTGCCTCCTCAATATTTATTTCATGGCTGATGACTTGACTAATGTTAACATCTATGTGGTCGTACATTGAGGATGCTGTCCGAGGATTTCCTGTTATCTTTACAACAGGCGTTATACCTGGACCGCCAGATGGATTACCCGTGCCTGTGGAAAACAGAACTAATTGAGAGCCCGCGGCGGAAAGAGCAGTTAAGACTTCATGTGCGGCGGAGGGTGAATCCATGAAATACAGGCCCTTACCATGTGGAATTTCTGCGTAACCAATTACATCGACTATTTTTCGTGAACCAGACTTCATTATTGCCCCAAGAGACTTTTCCTCGATGGTGCTGATTCCCCCTGCAATATTATCTGGAACTGGGTTGATGCCTACCAAGTCTATACCCGCTTTTCTGGCAAGATCTTCGTTGCCCATAGCTGCCTCTACAATTTTTCTTGCTACTGTTTCATTCGCAGCTCGTTTTTTGAGAATATGCTCTGCCCCTATTATTTCAGTTGTTTCAGAAAAGATAACAGTTCCGCCTTCGTCTATTATCCTGTCAACTACTTTACCAGTTGCAGGGTTCGAAACAATGCCTGAAGTTGCATCGCTTCCTCCACATTTGACTCCAACTGTTAGGTCCCTTAAATTAATTGGCTCTTTCTTGATTTCAGACGCGTTTACCATCATCTCTAGAGCCTTTTTAGCCCCTGATTTCACGGTCTCAATCATTCCACCATTCTCTAGTAGTATTACATAATCCACTGGTTTCTTTGATTTCCGCTTGAATTCGTTCAAAAAATTGAGTGTTGTCTTGGGCTCATACCCTACCACAAGAAGTGAATGTATATTTGGGTTTAAAGCCAGATTTAACATAGAGTTGTTGAAACGTTCTAGGTTTTCTCCCAGTTCATTTCTGCCGTGTAGCTGTGGCAAAGGAATAGTCCCAGCAATCTCATCACTGATTAGCTTTACTGCCTGTGAACAAAATGGAGATAATCCCAGTATGGCAACGTGATTTCTTATTCCCACCAACTTGTCTTCGTTCCAGTATCCACATAAACCAGTATCCCTATACATGTCTAACCCCTTTCAAAGAATCGATATTTTGTACGTGGACAAGCTCCCCTGCAACTATGTCTACATTTGCAACACCTATGATTTCACCATACTTTACAACCGATTCCCCTTTCCTGATCAATTTAATTGCAAACTTGTGTCCAAATTTTATTGAGTTTTTTAGAATGATTTCGGTGTTTTCCACATACAACTTTTCCCCTTCATTCAAATCTGCCACTGCTATAGCCACATTATCATTCTTTCCCAATATCATGAAATCAGTCGTCAAGCTATATTCCCCCTAACTTTCCTACGACTCTAGACGGAGACCCTGTTGCACCTTTTATCTTTAATGGCAGAGCATAAATGAAGGCTTTCTTACCTCTCACTTCCAGAAGATTGCAGAGGTTCTCGATTATGTAGCAACCTCCAGACAAGAGCATCTCATGAAGAGGTGACCCTTTTCTGTAAGGACTTCTTAAAGGGGCATCTGGTCCCGGGGTGTCTAAACCAACGACTTTAATGCCAAGATTAATTAGAAATTGGCCAGCAGAGGGTGTGAGAAATGGATATTCCTGCTCATATTGTTTTGTTCCCCATTTTTTCTCCCATTCAGTACTAATGAGCACAATTTTGCTCTTGGATATCAATTGCTTGAATTCAATGAGATCAGCTTCATCTATTGATTCCAAAGGGCCCTTGCTAATTGGCAGAATAATTCCATCTCCCATCAATTCCTGAAAATCGACTTTGTCTATAGATGGCAGTTGTGGATCGAAATGTGAAGGGGAATCTATGTGTGTGCCTGAATGAAGATTAAAAGAAAGATAGTTTTGCCAAAGGCCATTCAAATCCACTTTAAAAGTCTTTAAAGCAAATTCCTGCCTTTCCACTCCAGGCCAGTCTGGTACAGGCATGTTGAAATCAAACGGGTGGCTGAAATCCATTAATTTCTCCATCTTTAATTAATTGTTATAAGCTATTAAACATTTCTCTTTATGTATACAATTTTTTTTAATTAGGTAAAAACAACAACGTGTCGGTTAGAAATCAAATAAGCTAGAAAAAAAAGGCTTGACGATAATAAATTTTTAAAATATTTGTAATTAAGTATTCAGTATTGAATACATAACCCGTAAAATTTAAATAATTAATTAATGTCTTGTTATCATGGGGTATGAAGTCACCTCTGCTGAGGATATTGTCAATATAATAAACTCCGGAAAAGTAAAAATGAAGCATTTTTACCTTATAATGGGAATTGCCTTGGGCGGTATAATTCTCGATGGTTACATTTTTGCTACATTAGGCATTGGAGTTAACGGGATCGCTCAAACCTTTGGCTTAAAGGCACTCTCCACTGCCACCATATCTGCTATTATGGGTGTCGGTGCACTAATTGGAGCTATTATAGGGGGGTATTTTACTGACAGAATCGGTAGAAACAAAATGTTTCTTATTAATATGCTTCTGTTCATCGTAGGTTCTTTTGGAGCTGCTTTTTCTGTCAATGTGTACATGTTCTTCTTGTTTAGAGCAATGATGGGGGCTGGAGTAGGATTGGACTTCCCTGTAGCATTGAGTTTTATTGCTGAGCATTCCAAGCTTTCGAGCAAGGGGAGGAATGTCTCAATATGGCAATCCGTCAATGGGTTTGGCTTCATAATAGCTTATTTCCTCATGATATTCGTTATAACGTATCTTTCTCCAGGAAATGATATTTGGAGATATGCTGCTGGCATTGGTGGGGTAATAGCTGTGGTAGTTCTAGTGTTGAGATACATCTACATGAGGGAAAGCCCAATCTGGCTGGCAACACAGGGATATCTAAAAGATGCTGTGAAAATCCTGAGGGACAATTATGGGATAGATGCCGTACTGAAAGAGGGATCTAAAAACGCAAGATCCAGGATTAAACCATTTTCGGCAATTAAGTTGTTGTTTTCCAAAAAGTACAGAACAAGAAGTATCCTACTCACAATTATTTCCCCTGTTCAGGCAATCGAGTACTATGCGGTTATCATATATCTACCAATCATAACTGCCTCCCTTTTCGTAACTGGGGAGATAAAATCGTTTGAATATAGCGCAATTTTCCAATTCTTTGGTGTTTTGGGCCCATTATTTGCCATGGCAATTGTGCAAAAGCTTGGTATGAAGAGGCTTGGTATTGTTAGTAGTATACTAATAATAATTGTACTTTTAGTTCTTGGACTTACTGCAAATATACCAGTTTCATTGGCATTCGTACTTATTGCATTATTCATATTTGTTCACACAATGGGAATCGGACCACTACCAATGTCTGAATCATCTATCTCTTATCCAGCGAGAATAAGAGGTACTGGATCCGGATGGGCTCAGATGATGATCAGGGTTGGTACTATTTTTGGCTTATTCCTCTTTCCGTATGCACATGCATATTTCGGGTTGAAAAATACCTTTTTGTTCCTTCTCTTTGTGCCAATAGTTGTAATGCTTGCGTTCCTGATCTTTTCATGGGAGCCGATTGGTGTAGATATAGACAATGAGTGGACAAGGGAGGATGAAGAAGCTATAGTTTCCTAATTTTCCTAAATATTTTTTCTTTTATTAACAGTTTTTTTCTTTGATGGATATTTGAAAAACTTACGTTTCTAAAAATAAATCTACTCCTCCCACAAAGATAAATACAAATTTACCATCTTCAAAAACATGAAGGTTGCTTTTAAATATGTTGAAAATGGCGGTTTTCAGACAGATGATTCTGAAAAAATCAAAATTACCCTGAAAAATTCCATAGCCAACAATACAGAAAATTATTCACCAACAGAACATCTTCTTCTCGCCATGGGAGGATGTTCCAGCGATGATGTTGTCAATATTCTTAGAAAGATGAAAGTTGATTTCAAGGAATTCCGTTGCGAGGTTACGGCTCAAAGGGCCGATGAACACCCCAAGACCCTGACATACGTGAACATACATTACTTCCTGGATGGGGATCTTGACCCCGATAAAGCGAGAAAAGCCATTAATCTGTCACTGACAAAATACTGCAGTGTATCAATTATAGTGAAGAGGGGTGGGGCTGACCTGAGGTATTCCCTCACAGTAAATGGTCATGACCTGGATAATGAAAAAACACCGGAAGAAGCATTGGCTTCTCCAGCCTGATATTATAAATTCTTAAGT
>JAKAYH010000267.1:0-4075 GCA_021826835.1 Thermoplasmata archaeon
ACAAAATGAGCGCTGTTCCCTATTGCATAGGTAAGATCCAAAAGATACTGAAAATAAGTGGCATTCTTTGAGATAAAGGCCATCACATTAATTATTAGAACAACAACGGACAAAAAAGGACAGGGATTACATGATAAGGTTGATTCCCAGTTTTAAGCACTTCGCCTAGCATTCTGTGATTTTTGTTTTTTTCTCATCTTTCGCCTATTATACAGATAATAGGCTCCTAAAGCAGCAAGCAGTAAAGAGGTTATCAGGTTGACTAATGAATTACTGTAAATAAAGACTATAAAATAAAAGACTCCAAAAACCCCTGCAACAATTAAAAGAATGGCCATCAAGATTGAGGCGATCAGGTATTTTGAATTTGTTTCATCCATAAGCTCACTTGTAATTCACAATTCGTTTATATGAGAATACTATGGAAATTATGGTGGCATATATCGGTATGAAAAACAGCACATCAATACCAGTATTGAGCATGATTATGTAATTACCGATATGAGTGGAATATAGAAGAGCATAAAATGCTATTAAGAGAATAGAATATGCAAGAAAGGTATAGATACCTGCTCTCATAACTATTTTCTCATTCTTAATAGCCATTCTATCACTTCCTTCCATATTTTTCCTTTGTGTTCTCCCATAACTTGTCCACATTCTTTTGAAATCGTCGGGTCTTAACATCCCTGTATTGAGGAAAAACTGAATTTATGAACAGTATAAAAATCAGAGGAATAGTTATGAATGCAAGAAAATGGGAGTGGATTATAAACAAAGATATCAGGCAAAATAGCAAAACTACTACAAAAGCTATGAAAACCCCTATCTTAACAGGGCTGACATCATTTCCAAAATTATCTTTCATTTTGTCACTCTAGGGTGTCTTGAGTTTCATGAATAGTCAGACATATGTTGAGCACTATTAACAGAAGGATAATATTGGGATATGCCCGAACAGCATATCCCACCGATCATGATCGGATAGACAATATAGTTTCGCCCGACCAAAGGAGGAGGAAGTATTCAGATCGGGAGATCCTTAAGATCCTCATCCTTCTGCAGATATTCAATATCTCAGAATGGCGGGCCTTAATGAAATACCTTCATTCCAGACCCTATCGAGAAGAGCAAGATCATTTGATCTCCATGCAATAAACCGTGGGATAGTATTCCTGTATTCCATGAAGGAATGTGCAGCCATTGATTCCTTCATGATTCACACATGCAAGTATTCCACTGCAATGAGGAGAAAGTATTGGGGCAATTACAGAGATCCATATAGTGGATGGTCCAAGACAACAAAGGGATGGACATATGGCAGGAAGTGCCATATGACACTGGATATAGATTCCCTCCTGATCATGGACTGGATTGTTACTAAAGGAAACATACATGATTCCCGAGTATCCCATGACATGGTGGATTCTGTCAGGAATTTTTCTTACATTCTTGCAGATTCAGCATATGATACCTCTGACATATATGATTACATATTCGAAAACTCACATTCTATGCCAATAATTGACACAAACAGAAGAAGGGGCATTGTTACTGACCGTCTGTCGGTGGACCTCAGAATTGGTATTAATCTCAGGAGGGAATATTCTTCATTATATTCCCTGAGATGGGAAATAGAGAGGAAATTCTCCATCCTGGAGAAGATCATGAGGGCAGAGAACATCTGGTACAACAGGAACAGATCATATGATACTGCAATTGGATTGAAGGCAATTGCATACAATCTCATGATAATATCGAACATTTAAATGGGAAATAAGCCAAGGGAGATGATGAAAATCGTCAGTTGCTAAAACATGAGACAGCCTATTGGACATGTATAAGGAAACTGGAGAACGGCATAGTATTCAGAGTGCAGAGGTATACCTGCAATGACTGTAGATATTTATTCGTTGCACGTCTGCCGAACTATGACTAGGGAAAGCAATTTCTGATGATGTCAGGGAGAATGGCACACGATCAATAACAAAGATCGTTGAGGAAGGCTGCCAATCTATTCCAAATTCTAGGAGATATAATGATATCTCACGAGACTGTGAGGAAGTACATACCGCCCATACAGCACAACGTTATGGAATCGTCAGGATACTTCGTATATGAACAACAGCATGATCACATTAACGGAGAAGACAAATACAGGGCTCTCCTCAAAGATTCAAAGACCGGAGAATTCGTTGAATCGATCCTCGATAATCTCTCCGAGGAAACTCTGATCTATTTCTTTGTACAATCGTTGCAGAGTTTCAGGATCGGTAAGGAAGTATATGTAACAACGGATGGATTCCATTACTCCTCTGTGCTGAGGGAAGCATCGCGCATTCTCGACATACAGATCAAAAGCCAGAGATGCCTGTTCCACATTGAAAAAGACATGGCACACAGGATCAGGGATGCCGATAAAGAAAATGAACTTGACCTGGCAAAGCGCATGATCAGGTTCATGTTCTTCCAGAATGAAAAGAACCTCAGAGCTCTGGGAAAGAATTCCGAATCCATGGGAAATTTAATAATGGGAAGGATGAGAAGGAAATCGTTAATATCGTACCATACAAGCTCAACAGCCTCTACGGTGAAGATTCAATAATACGATCTTTCCTTAATTTCATAAGGAAGAACAGCAAGGAGGTCTTCCTGTACCTAAAGAATCCTGAGGTGGAGAAGACTTCATATAAGGCAGAACAGCATTTCTCCATACAGTCATGGCTGTTCAAGCACAGGTTCAAGACAAAGGATTGTCTTCTAAGGACATCCTACTGGTATCATCACTATTTATCAACGGAAATGTGACAATGTCCAAATGGTAAACACGTAACTGGTTAACATAAACATAGACACATAGCTGCCCGGAGTTATGAGAAATGGGTAGCGAAAACTAGAGCGAGTTCAGCATCTATAACTCATTACAACCAGAATCTCACCCATCGCATTATGGTGGAATATCTCAAATACTGCCTGATCTATGACTGAGGTTCTTAAAGAACTCCCTATTTTTATACTTCCTCTTATTTTTCACAACAGGCTTGATCCTGAAGTGTTAAAAACTATTCTGCAGACCCATCCTGAGGATTGACTATGTCCTCATCAGTTGTGTGGTATCTGGTTCTCTTTCCACAGGAAGGGCATTTAACGGAAAAAATATGAGGTGTATAGAACCTTACCCCTGGAATGTTTGGTATCTTGATGTCTTTAGCGAGATAGTTGTAATCCAAATTGAACTCATTACCACATTCAGGGCACTTAAGATGAAACCATGGCATGAATTAAGTATAGGAGATGCAATATATTAGAATATCTTTGCGCGATGTATCAACATAAGAAGTCAAATCAGATGGCTTATATGCGTGATCTGTAATGGAATTGTATCCAGCCAGTTTATTCAGTAGTCAATAATTGGCCAGTTGATTGAATCCTGGCTCACAGGTGCAGTCATCTGAGGATATAAGGATATTTAAGCACTTAGATACAAGTCTTACTCAGTAGGAGCTTCATTGGGAAACTGCTATGAATGTAATGTGGAGGAAGACCCCTATGGGCGCAGTGGAAATGCAACAGATGACATAACGGCACAGAGAGCATGAATTTCTGGTATTTCTGGGGCAGGATGTCAATTGCATGGAACGATGAATGGGGGCTACCATACTTACTCCTATGTAGGGAGAGGCTCCCCCATTTCTTTATTGGGCTTAGAAACCTTCTTTATGTGAAGAATTAAAGAAACAGTTGGGAATCTATTGACAGACTTTGTGGTTGAATGTTCAGAGGAATCCCTTTTCCAGCTTCGAGGTTTAGACGTCCCTGTAGCAAAAAGGATTATTCAGAAAATATAAAGTACAAGAGGTGATTCACACAGGTCCTTTGTGAGGTTAGTTGGAAGGACTGAGGAGAAACTGCGACTTGGAGAATACAGGATAATTGCTGACATTGAAGAAAACAGAAAAGTTACAATTATCAGGTCTATGGGTCATAGAAGAAATATTTATAAGTAGCTTATGTCAGTTAATGTCAGAAAGGACTGGTCGGGATTTGAACCTGAGGCCTCCTGCTTGCAAAGCCC
>JAKAYH010000267.1:4085-4382 GCA_021826835.1 Thermoplasmata archaeon
GAGTGGGCCGGTCTGGATTTGATTAATGTTTTAAGCGAATACTAAGGAATCGAAAATTACCTTTCATAGACATTGCTCCTATGTCCGACTTTTAAAATCAATATTCTAACCGTTTCATTTTGAATGTCAAGAATCACCCTATAATCTCCGACCCTAAGCCTGTAGTAAGGATATCGAACAAGTTTCTCAACATACCTTTCTGGGTTTTGATACAATTGTCCAACTTTTTCATGAATCCTCTTGGCAACTGACCTGTCAAGGCTTTCCAACTGCTTGGATGCCTGAATGGACCAAGAT
>JAKAYH010000268.1 GCA_021826835.1 Thermoplasmata archaeon
TATGTGAAAAGAATATCCGAGGAACGTCATGCTGGGAACAACAATTATAACACCGCTCGATCCTGTTATTCCCGTAAGAATCCCGGTTATTATTCCTATGAGGGTAAAAATGCCAATACTTTCTATTATTCCATTCACCTCCTCCCGAATGCCATTAGAGTTGAATCGGGTCTTTTCCTCAGCTTCAACATGCTAATGATCCCAATGAGCGGCCCAATACTCAACAGAGAGAATGCAAAATTCCATCCTACAATCTGGACGACATAGCCAATAAGGTCAATCGAACCAACGGTAAGGAGGAATCCCACAGCCATCTGAAATGTGAGGGCACTTCCCACATATTCATTGGAAGCAAGCTCTGTAACGGCAGTGGAAAACTGTGCGGAATCTGATATTACGGTTATCCCCCAGATGAATGCAATTGCGAAGGTAATAGCCGGAATGTCACCATATGTAAATCCTATGATCACGGAGCACAATCCACTTATGAACATTGATCCTGCTGTTTCAGCAGTTCTTCCAACTTTATCGGCAATATATCCTCCGGCAACGGCACCTATTATCCCCGCTATTCCTATGGAAGCGAATGCGGCAATTGTGGAATATTCCAACAGTGCCTGTCCGGTAAAATAATTATTCCAGCTGAGATACAAAAAGGTCGGTATCCATGTCCACATTGCGTATAGTTCCCACATGTGGCCAAAATACCCAAAATTATCATACATCAAAGATCTGTTTTTTATAATTTTTGAAATACTTCTCCATGAAAACCTCTGCGGCCGTACAATCATTGGTGGGTCATGAAATGTTAAGATTGAAATTAGAGCCGCCACGAATGCCAAACCTGAGCTTATCATGATGAATGTTTGCCATGTCCCTGCAAAAGATAGCCCAACTACGAACTCTGGAAGCGCTGATCCGAGGGTAAGCCCGCCTATCAAAATTCCCATGGCCAACCCCTTTCCCTTTGGGAACCATGCAGATATGAACTGTACGGCGACTGGATAGATTCCTGCTAGAAACATGCCGGTGAGGAACCGCAGGATAAACCCAAGTATAACTATATGTACCTCAAACACAAAAAGCAAATTAAAAACCGATGCCAGAACTGCAGATGCTGGGAACATTAGGCGGGGATTTAATCGATCCTGTATGCCGAAGATTGCACTCAACATCGCCCCTACAACGAACCCGATCTGAACCGATGCGGTAATCCATGGTACCTGATAATGAGAAAGGTTCATAACAGTAGTAAGTGTGCTTGACACTGCTGAGGCACTGAACCACAGGCTCATTGCAAGAACTTCAGCAAGAGTTACCCAGATCAGAACTCTTATCCGCTTCGTGTCTTGCGTTTTCATCTTGGCTCAGCCTCGATACCGAGATGAAAACTGGTGAAAGGAATCGATTAGAGGTGGCTTAATTAATCCTTCTTTGCGGTAATTTACGTGGTTCTGGGAGAAGCCTAATTGAAGAACGCATCGATTTTGTCCTGAATGAATCATATATCTCCATAAAAGCAATGCTAACAAATTATTAAACAGGATAGAGCGGAATACTGAACTTAGTTTAACATCTTAAATTGCCTCTTGTGGGTGAAGGTTCTTCTTGGACCGAACTCATTGTCACAATTTCGGGTAACAATTGCATTCGATCCATTTGAACAACGGAATGAGATTTTCTCTAAGTTCCTTCCCATTCTCTGTCAGGGAATATTTAACGGAAACCGGGTGTGAATCCATGACATTTCTTTTCATAATGCCAGCATTGCTCATCTCTTTAAGTCGTAGGGACAGGAGATTTGATCGGGGACAACCAACGGACTTCTTTATGTCGTTGAAACTCATTGCAGTGTTATTTCCAAGAATACCGATAATCAACAATGAGTATTTCTTTCCCAGAATTTTGAGTACTCCCTCTGACTTCGTTATACTGATATCTCCACCGTCGTGCATTATAGTAATATTGTTCCGGTCCGGCGTAGGAATTTCTCCCATATAACCTTATGATGAAATCTTTCATAAGGTTAAGCAATTGAGGCAAAGCGCTTCCTTTTATTTTTAGACGACCAATCACCTTTTTGAAACATAAATTGATCCGCTATCCAGATTGAAATTCATTTTTCCTGAGGTTATTTTCAATATAAATAGAATAATTGATTATATACGTTCTGGAAGCCGATTTACACTATGTCTATATTAGAATTATGCACATTTTGATTTAGTTAGAACACGTGTTGATTATTAAATCTTTAAGCTTGAAAATTAGGCATTTTACTTAAATATATTTTGTAAATTATCAAATAGTTGTATTATGACTGATAAGATGTCAATTATAGCATTCTCTGGAACGGAAGATAAGCTAATGGCTGCGGCAATTATTGCCTCTGGTGCTGTGGCCAACGATCTTGAGGTACAGATTTTTGTCACTTTTTGGGGACTTACAAGGACAATTAAAAATGATAAAACTCCCCCTGATCTGAGTTTTGATGGACAGAAAATGAAGGATAAAGTTTTCGCCCTGATGAAACAAAAAAAGGTACCGAACTGGATAACTATGTTGAAAAATGCCAAGGAGGTTGGAAACATTAAGGTCTATGGCTGTGCAATGTTTGCTGATCTGCTTGAAATGAAAAAAGAAGATTTGGATCCAATTGTAGATGATATCATAGGAGTAAATGAGTTTGTCTCACTCTCTAAAGATTCTATGACATTCTTCATTTAATGATAAGGAGGTGAAAATATGGAAGAAAAAATAAAGCCGACAAAAATAATAGATGCGAGGGGCTCTTTCTGCCCAGGTCCACTGATGGAGTTAATCAAAGCGTATAAATCTGCCAAATTGAATGATATTATATCTGTTTATTCCACCGATAGTGGAACCAAAAGAGATGCCAGTGCGTGGATAAAAAAGTCAAACAATGAACTTATAGGCGTATTCGAACACGAAGGATATTACGAGATCGTCATGAAAAAAACCAAAGGGTGAAGTGAATGAGCAATAGGATACTGGTTCTTGGCGATGGAGCAGCTGGAACCATCATTTCCAACAAACTGAGATTTTTGATTCCGACTGAAGATGCAGATATAACGGTAATTGGCAATTCTAAATTTCATTATTTTAAGCCTGATGGAATTCACATTCCACTTGGTATGAAAAGATATCAGGACAGCGTTAAAAAACCAGAATTTCTTTTCAATTATGGTATAAACTACGTCAAGGATACAATATCCAACATTGATGTACAGAACAAAAAGGTCTCGACCAAATCCGGAAAAGAACATACATACGACTATCTAATAATTGCGACAGGAGACAGATTAGTTCCTGAGGATATCCCAAACTTTGCCTCTGAGGCACACCACTTCTATTCCTTAGAAGGCTCACTAGAACTTAAGAAAAAACTCGCAGGCTTCAATGGTGGCAAAATTGTCATAGGACCTTCAAGTATACCATATCAGTGCCCGCCCGCGCCATATGAATTTACATTCCAGCTTTATAGATATCTCAACAAAAGAGGTATCCTTAAAGACACTGAGATCCACTATATCTTTCCTCTTAATCGTGTCTTTACCATTGAAAACGTGGCGGTGTATATTGAAAAGCTCTTCGATGAGAAAAATATTCAGTATCACACAATGTTCAATGTGGAAAGCATAGATTCAGGAGCCAGAAAAATTAATTCACTTGAGGGTGAAGAATTACCATATGATTTGCTGGTCCTTGTCCCTCCACACAAAGGTCAGGAAGTTATAACCAAATCAGGACTTGCAGATGAAGTTGGGTATATAGATGTTGACAAACACAAACTTACATATGGCAATTATGATAACGTGTTTGTTATTGGTGATGCAACTAATCTGCCCATATCAAAGGCAGGAGCGACTGCTCATTTTGAGTCGGAATATTTGGCCTCTAAAATAGCATCCGAAATATCGGGATTTATATCGGATGATGAATATGATGGCGCGGTTGCCTGTACCACGGTAACTGGAGATGAGAAAGCAATGACCCTCTATTTCTCATACAACTAGCCTCCAAGAGCAGCTGCCCAGAGCAAACTGGATTACCTTTTGAAATGGACTTCAGCAGATACCTATTTTAGCGCCATGCTTAGGGGAGTGATGTAAATGCCAGGAAAAGAGATAAAAAAGGATGCAACAGAAACAGTTCTTTCCAGAATTGAGAAAAACGCGGAAGTAATAGATTCATTGCTCGAAATTCTTGAGAAGCTGCAGGACGCAGACATAGTTGACCTGATGAAATCTGTTTCCAATAACTATTTACCCACAGATGTGGACTTCTTCGGAAAGTTCTTTTCATCAAAAGAATTTACAATAGCCTTAATGAAAACGATGAATGTATCT
>JAKAYH010000269.1 GCA_021826835.1 Thermoplasmata archaeon
ACGTGAGAGCCACACGTGCCCCCGTGTGTCAATACACGGGGTGCTTAATGCCCTCTTTATTTCATTTTATTTTTTATTTCAGACTTCTTAAAAGAAGTCTACAAGAGCAATAAACCCCCGCCTCGCTACGCACAAGTGCGAAGCACAGGACACTCTCCGACACGCCAACCTCCTGAACGGAGGATTGGCTTTCGCTACGGCAAAAATTCACCCCTCCTTTGTTCGCTTCACTCACAAATTCCCCCCCTCTTTTTGCCTCCGCTCGTCTCGGAGGTCTAATCAGGTATAGGCACGTGTCCGCCTTCGGCGTCCACTTATGGCTTCGCCATAGCCCATTATCCTGATTTGTCCAGCCCTTTGGGCTGTCCACCGACCCCCCGTGTCCTGTGCTTCGCACCCACCCGTGCTATACACGTGTGGGCTACGTGTCCCTTTGGGACACTTCGGGTCTTCACTACGTTCAGACCTGCTACGCTCGGCGGGGAGGGGGTTCGCAGGAAAGCCCTTAAAAATTCAGATTTAATAATACGGGCTTTCCTTTGCGACAAACTTCTTAGAAAGAAATTTAAACAACAAAATAGAGATATTTATTTAGAATGACGATACAACTTTAAATATAATTATGTCATTGTATGTCATTGATACCCTTAATGCTTGAAAATAAGAACGTAAGAGTTTTTTCATACTCAGTAAAGACGCCGAAAGAGAATAATTTTCCTGATAACTTTTATATGAAGTTTAAACTTGATGAAATAGAGAAAAACGTTCAGCCGTGGAACGATACTTTTTCTTTGGTGTTGGTATTAGACAGCCCTGATAATGTGGGCATTAATGGTAGGTTCATTAAACTACGAAGTGATGCTCCACAAAAAATAGGGTTGTTAAAGAAGGTTGAACAAGACATTGAATTGAACCCACAAGAGAAAGAGTATATCGAAGAGGTAACAAATTTCGTTTGGTTTTATAATAAGAATAAGATACTTGGAGAATATAACCACTTCGCAATGCGGGTTTTTCACAGTCCATTGACTTATTATATTAGAAAACAGATGGGATTTTCAGAAGATGAGTTTAAGATTGAAGCAGAGCCTATTTCAGACCTGTTTGCAAAAATTAAAAAGGAGAAATATATCGGAACTGTCGAATTTAAATTAAAGAGTGAATCAATAGCATCTATGGAAAACAAGGGGTTGGGCATTAGTAAAAAATTAAAGTCTCTAAGTGTCGACCCTAAAGCAATAATAACCTTGGGTATTGAAAAGCCAAAAGGAAAAGGTAAAGAAAAAGCACCTTTGCAAAAGAATGGAGTTGTTAGTTTTATTGAAGACCTTTTACCAGAAAAAGACCACTTTGATGAAATTTTGGTTGACACAGAATCTGGCACATTTGATTTAATACGAGGAGCTCTAGTAAGTGAGAAGTTGGTTGTTGAATATATTAATAGACGGATTAATAGACCTAGTTTCTATAAAGTTGTAAGAGAATATGCCAATTCACATCCAAATATATTCACGTAGTTTATTCCTTTTCTAGACGTTGCTTTTTTATAGCCTTGAACAAGTAATAGATATAAAATGTGGCATACACGGTCATTAATATTGATAGAAAACTTAAATATAGTTGAATTGCGATAAGCCACGGATTAAACCATTCAAGTAGCCCACTAAGAGAGGAGTAGAGTATAAGACCTATAATGATAACACTTACCTCTACTATGACTAAGTAGAGGAAATGTCTTACTACATCATCAAATGTATCTGATTTTAGAAGGGTTTTGTCTAGGTTAGGGAGTAGGGTCATTATTATTCCAAATGAAGTAACTGCAAGGCCCAACAGAGTTCCGAATACCTGTATTAAGGTGGAATCGAGATGAAATTTAATATATGAATTAATGTAGTCTGTCAAAACAGCAATAATTGTAAGGACTAATGCAATTGTTATTGATATGCATAGATCCCTATTTCGCTTGATTTTTTGCCATATTCCACTTTTTTGATTCATTCTTCAATTGTTAATACTTTACTCAATAATAAACTAAACTTTATTGGAGGGTTAAATTTAAACTAATGCCACTATTCCACTAATTCAATGAATGCCAAGAAAGAACTTATTGACATTACCCGAACATCAAAGAGAGGGACATCGTTAAGAATTACCTTACCAAAGAGAATAGCAGAGAAATTATCAATCAAAGAGGGAGAGTTTTTAGGGTTTTTATATAGAAAATTAAATAAAGTAGGAAATGATGGGTAAACAGATGGGTGTAAGTAAAGGGATTTATTCACTGGATAATTTTTTCGGAAATAGCTTATTTGATTCCTATTCTTTGAGTGAAGAAATTCTGGAGATTGATGGTTACAGATTGAAGGCCTATATCACTGAATTCTGGACATCTAAACAGAGGCAAGCTTCATCTATTCATGAAGTCTCATATCGGGCGTGTTTTAAACCGCAATTGCCTAATTTTTTTATCCAACGTTTAACGAGTAGGGAAAGCGTAGTCTTTGACCCGTTTCTTGGTAGAGGAACTACTATCGTAGAAAGTGCCTTGAATGGTAGGGTATCTATTGGAATGGATGTTAACCCACTTTCAGAAATGCTAACATACCCAAGAATAAATATTCCAAGAATAAAAGATATATTCGAGAGAATAGACTCGCTTGAATTAGATGAAACTCAAAAGGCGGATATTGATTTATCAATGTTTTACCACCCTAATACAGAGTCTCAAATAGTAAATTTGAAGGGATACCTAAACAACAGGCATGAAAATGAGGAAGAAGACAACGTTGATAAATGGATAAGAATGGTTGCCACCAATCGTTTAACAGGGCATTCCTCTGGTTTCTTTTCTGTATATACTTTGCCTCCTAATCAAGCCACAACACAAAAGGAACAGCTAAGGATTAATGAGAAGAGAGGTCAAAAGCCTGATTACAGAGATATCAAGGCAATAATAAAGAAAAAAACTTTATCATTATTAAAGGACATTAAAAGTGAATCCGATATAAATAAATTAAATGTAACTGGCTCAAAATCCGAGCTGATAACTGAAGACTCACGGTTTGCGTCTAAATATATAGAAGAGGCTGTTGTTGACCTTACTGTGACTTCTCCACCATTTCTCAATTTGGTTCAGTATGCCAAAGACAACTGGCTTAGATGCTGGTTTAATAATATTGACATTTCTAAAATTGAGGCAAGAATCTTTATTGCATCTAACATTGATAAGTGGCGCTATTTTATTAAGACAGTTCTTCAGCAGTTATATATTGTAACAAAGAAAGGCGGATATGTGGCATTTGAAGTGGGCGAAGTTAGAAATGGGACGATTAATTTAGATGAGTATGTTGCTTTGGATGGGATTTCATGCGGTTTTCAAGTTATTGGGATATTAATAAACAAGCAAAATTTCACGAAGACCTCTAATATATGGGGTGTAGATAACCTTCAGAAAGGGACGAATACAAACAGAGTTGTTTTGTTTAAGAAGGGGGAATAAATATGGTAGATAATGATTATGTAAAGAATTTGGAGAATATTATACAAAGGATGTTAACGCCACTCAAGGATATACCATTTCCGCTTGTTATTAAAGCAATAAGTGGACATGAGGTTGTTCCGTTTAATCCATCTGATACGGAGGATTCGCAATTGCTAGACCAAATTGAAAGTGCAGTTATAACTGCTGGAAACCAAATGGTATTAGATGGTGTATATGCGAAAAGAGTGAATGAAATAGGAAATGCTGTTGAGCCATTTGTTCGCGATGCGCTTAATAAAATTGGTTTAAATGCTGACACACCATCCGATAAAAATGGTAAAAAACAAGCTACTGGCTACCCAGACCTTTGTATAAGAAAGAATGGTAAAACCCACTATATTGAGTGTAAAACTTATAACGAAAATACGGAAAATACAAGTCAAAGGTCTTTTTATTTATCGCCATCTGATAAATTCAAAGTGACGGAAGATGGTCACCATTTTGTTGTTTCATACCAGATGGTAAGAATAGGTTCTAATGGCTTCAAGGGAGATAGATATAAACCTGTTCATTGGCGAATTTTATCTCTTGATAAATTATCGGTTGATGTTAAATATGAGTTTAACACTGATAATAAGGAATTATATAGCAGAGAAAATGGACTAATTTTAAAGGAAGGGTCAATAAATTGACCCACATTTACCATTCACTTAATTAAATAAGATTTGCTTAAAAGTTTAAACGGGCTCGGTCGGGCCCATTTTCAGTATATAGGTGAATATTAACATGATTAATGAAAATCATAACACATCTATTCATCAGGGAGGAACATCCCTAAATCTGCTCAAAGACATGAGCTTGGTAAATGG
>JAKAYH010000270.1 GCA_021826835.1 Thermoplasmata archaeon
CCTCCAAAGGCAATGGAATACCTTGATCTGTGTATTTCAGCATTCAATAATGGCAACTGGGATATGATCTGGAATGCTCCACCTGATCTAGTAAAAGCTGCATCGCCAGAAGGATACAATCTTCCATTGAGATTCATCCAGGGTGCAGTTGGCGAGAAATTCAGTTCAAGAATCCTTTCCAGTGAAATTGAATTCAATGCTGCTTCTCTAACAACTGTTGTTTTTGGGAGTTTGTGATTTTCTTATTACAACGTGATTTTTTAGGTTTGATGTATAAATCTATTGAATAGTTTTTGATTTTGTAATTCTTTACAAAATTATGTCTGTTATGTATTGACTGTTATGGCATTTTCCGATTGAAGGATCAGTAAATCACAAGCTTGCTTCAATGATAACCTTTAGCTTCTTGAAAATGAATAATATTATTAACGTATAGATATTATCTTTTATATGATTGATACTCTTTCAAAAACATGTCAATATGACAGTTGTGCAAGAGTTTTCAATGAAATAAGATATGATAACAGGTCAACTTTGACTTATATTAAAAGGTACGTGAGTAGTTTTTACATTTCGACAATGGTTTCACCGGAGATAATGTCGTGGGATATTGATAAGGAAATAGATGATAAGAAAGATAGAACTTTAAATCTTCAACCCGAGTGCCCGAAGGATTCAAATGAAATACAATTGTTAAAAACAATTTCCAATGGGAAAGAGTTCATAGCAACCGATCGTTATGCAGTCAAATTGCATTTGTCAAGGAACGATCCCTTGAACATGAAGGAAATCCATGATGAACTATCTGGATCAATTGAAATATTATGTGATCTGGAAAGACTGAAGGTTGTGAAGCAGGAGATAGACAGTTCCAAGTATCCGCAGGAGAACAGGTTGGAGTTGACTGAGAAAGGAAAGGAGATTGGAGCTAAGTTGGAGGAAGTGGAGAAGATGATGGAAGAATGAGAATGTGTGTAAATAGGAAACATCATGAAAAAGACGATTCAATTTCTACAACATTGATAAAACAGATGATTTCAGAAAGAATAGATCGTTGGTACATAGAACAAGCCCTAAGACAAAATAGTTTTTGGAGATGGTTGTGAAATGAGTAATACAAAAAAGGAATATGGAGTTATATGTAAAATATGGTTTGGTAAAGAGACATGGGTATTCAGTAAACATGACGTGCTTCCACATGGTGAAAGCGATTACTTGGATCTGATGCGTACGGGAGAATGGCCTAACGTGATGGGTCATGATGGCCTATGGATATGGGGTACACCAAGAGATTACATGAAGGGTGGAAGAACAAAATTGTTACTTTATGATAAATTTCAAGAAGCAATTACTGTAATTACTGATGTAATTCCTAAAGAAATGAAGGAAAACTACGAAGGATGTGAAGACTCAGATTATTGCTTTCCTTTTAGAAACGTGATGGATGAAAATACCTTAGATATATTAAAAACCCCTATTGATTTGAAAATAATAAGAAATATACCTGGTGTTCCAAGTTTTAAAAATTTCGGAATTCATAGAAAGGATAGAAGTCCATACCGGGTTATATCAAAGGAACAATTTGATTTTTTGATTAATGCATCAAAAGAGGTAGAAAAGTAAAGAGGTCAAAAGAGCATGGTAGAGATTGGTTTGCAGTGTGAAACTGGAGTAAAAGGTAAGGAGATTGGCCAAAAGATCGAGGAATTGGAAAAAATGATGGAGGAATAGAAGCAAAAAAGGTGAATCAAGTGATTAATGAGAAAGCAGATGCAGATAAATTCTGGGAAGATGTGATTGCCAGAACTTTGGAAGGAAACCACAATGGAAAGAACCCATTCATATTATCTAAGTACTTTGAAAGTGGATGTGAAATACCGAGACCTGAACTTACAAGTATATTAGAACGCAGCATTGGAGAGATTAAGTTCCAGATTGCCGACTGGCGTGCCTCTCTCAATGGCAAAACTGAGGGATTCCACGCAGTAGAATATGAGGATGAGTACAAATGCCACATTGATTCGGTAGACCCTAAGAAAAATCCCCTGGGGCATCTTATTCAAGACAGCCCAGGCACTTTGGTTGTTGCAGCGGCTCTAATTTTGGTAGGTGCCGGATCAGTGGTTTATTACTTCAAAAAGAAGAAGGAAAAAAGAGGCTCAGTAAAATGAGATTTTATTCTGAAGAAGGAGGCAGTTCTTGATGGATCAGGCAGATAAGATTCTGGTCTTGGATGGGGTTGAATACTGGCCATATGAGTATGAGAAAGAGTGGGAGATAGAAAATGACGTTATGGATGATGTTAAGCGCATTTTTGGTAATAACTCGATATTAATACCAAAGTTGAAAATTAAACCGCCCGAAGGAAGTGGCAGAATTCCAGACATGTATGTATTAACCATAAATCCAACCAAGATGTATGTTATTGAAGTTGAGCGTATAGTGCACAGTATGCCAGACCATATAACCCCTCAAATAAGCGGTTTCTATAGGATCATGTCAGATCATGCAGCCCGATCAGAACTTATAAAGAAAATATACGACCATATTGAAAGGAACAGTGAACTTAAATCTCTCTTTGAAAATAGAGAGATACACAAGACAATAACGGATGTTGTTCAACAAAGCTATACTATTACATTAGTTATTGATCATGTTACGAAGGAGCTCAGAAAGGCATTCTCCAATCTTAAGGATCCGCCATTGATCCTTGAATTTAAAAGGTATAAGAGGAAAAATGCTGATGTGTATATCTATCAGTTTGACACATTAATTAAAGTGGATAACCCATCAAAAGAAGTATTATCATCTCCACAAAGGCAATTAAATAGTTACAATACAACCATTGGTGAACTGTCTCCTGGTACAAAGTTATATGCGAGATATAAAGAGGAGCTTTTCACAGCAGAGATAGTTCAGGATGGGGCCGTCAAACTTAAGGATGGTACTATAAAGAGATCCCTGTCAGGTGCCGCAAAGTATATAACTAAATCTTCCGTAAACGGTAATGTATTCTGGCATTATGATGAGGAATGCAGGATTCCTATAAAGGAAAAATAACATAGGAGAGTAGCGATTATAAATGATGAAAGAAAATGAAATCAACATGCGCGAAGAATATTACATTCAGTTTAAGGGAAGAATCAACAAGAAAAAATGGAGCAGAATAATCAAAATGTTTCAAGAGTTTCATGTAACAAGGAGCGTTTAAATGACTGCTTCAGATGATTTTTTTCCGGGAGTAAAATGCCATATGTCACAAAGTGATGTTATTCCGGTTTCATCCTATTGTACAGATCCATTAAATTTTGGAGGGACCATTAACCTTATTTGTGATAGCAATCATCTTCTATCTTACATAAAAAATCCTAGAAGCTTGGAACTAAATGAGAAGGATTTCATACAATATTATCACAAATTGGAAATAGATCACCCTATCTTTCTTCAAATGTCAGATGATGATACATTTCAAATGTTTGAAGACATAATTAATTCAAGGGTAATTGAATCATGGAGGCTGACTTCTTTTGCTTTAAGAGTTTTTACTGAGAATCTAATATATCATAATTATGGAGTTTATGCTTGGTTCGGTGATGTTAAACTTAACAGGAAAACTGATTGTGCATCAATAAATACTATCAATGAAAATATCAGAGATTTGGGATTTTCAACTTTTATGATAATAATAATTAGCAAATCAAAAAGGGATGATATCATCAATCCGAAAAACAGAGGCAAAATCCCATTGAATTTGGATGGCAGGAGACTTGAATTAGCCAAAAATGCATCTGAAAACCTAAACATTGTCCTTAAAAAAAAGAATATACTTTCCTATAATAGCCTTAATTATATCCAGACGCTTTACAGAGAAGTATCTCCTGTAGTACACACAAATAGAACTCCTGATTCAAGTACTATAGATAATTACATAAAGAAAATGATGGATATTTATGAAGAGTTTTATACGAATGGAAACGAGTGGGGTATAAGTTATGATTAATGAGAAAATTGAAAAAAGAATTACAATGCAGGTAAGTGTAAAAATTATTCAGCTTATTTCCTCAGGACTATATAGGTCCCCTGCAAGTGCGATAAAGGAACTTTTAAGCAACTCATTTGATGCAGATGCTGAAAAAGTGAGAATAGAGTTTCACTTCTCGTACGATTCAAAATTTAACATATTCCTTGACTCGATTGCAGTAAAAGATGATGGGATTGGGATGGATTTAAATGTTCTTGAATACATATTCACTCATATAGGAGGGAGCTCTAAATCTAATAACAACATAGAAGAAAAAACTCCAAAGGGACGTGACATGATAGGGAGATTAGGGATAGGCATTCTATCG
>JAKAYH010000271.1 GCA_021826835.1 Thermoplasmata archaeon
GCTTTTTAACTTTCAATGGGCAAATATAATGATCTATATACCAGTATTATCTGCTGCATTCTTCGGTTCAACGGCACTTCCGTACGAATATGAAAGGGGGACCATATACAACCTGGCCTCGTTCCCGGTCAATAATATGGAAATAATAATGTCAAAGATAACAGGAGCCACCATACTTTCCTTTGCCTCCACGATGGTGCTGGTGTTGTTCCAGTTGGTGTTCTTCACCGTGCGTTTTGAGGCACTACCTGGAATGAGTTTTCTTCTTTACATTTTGATTCTGCTTCTTGTGACATTCTCAGATGTGTGTTTTGCCGTGGCTGTCAGTGCCTTTTTCAAAAATTCCGGATACTCATCCATTTCATTTCTTATTACCTATCTGGTAGTGTTCGATATACTTTCTCTGGTGGCAACAGGATCAGGGGCAATACCGCCTATTTTCATAAAAACAAATACGGATAGGATCATATACAGGATCTTTTTGAACGCAGACCCGTACTTCCTGACATATTCATTCTCCCTCTCGCCCCTGACAGGTATCCCCATATTTTACATTTCTACCATATTGATCTTCTATTCGGCAGCAACCATATTAATGGGATATATTGTTTTTTCCCTGAGGAGGTCCTTAAGGTGACAATTATTTCAGTCGAGAATTTGAAGATAAGAGCAGGTGAAAAAAACATTGTTGATATTGATCAATTGAAATTTGAATCACCTTATGTTTACGGAATACTGGGGCCAAACGGGTCAGGGAAATCAACTCTTTTGAAAGCCATCTGCGGAGTTGAGGGGAGCCACAATGGTATCATAGAAATGGATGATAAGGACGTAATGGCACAACATGAATATGTTTCATCTAACACTGGAAGCCTTATTGAAAGCCCGACATTTTACCCATATTCAACACCGCTCGAATTCATCAGTTATGTTTCTGAAATGAGGAATGGCAAGAGAACCAGAGAAGGAGATACTCTTAATGAAATAATAAGCATGGTAAATTTAGGGGAGAAGAAAAATCAGATAATGAAATACTTTTCAACCGGTGAACTTAAAAGAATCGGAATAGCCGCTGCAATTGCAGGAGACCCAAAATGTGTGATCCTGGATGAACCAACAGATAATATAGACCTCATCGGCAAGGATCTGATAACCGGAATTATTAAAAAAATGAAAGAAAAAGGAAAATTAGTTATAATTGCATCACACGATGTTGAACTCCTTCAGAATGTTTGTGATGAAATAATTTTTTTGAAAGAAGGAAAAATTGCGGAAATTGTTAACGTTAAGGAAGAATTAGTTTATTTTATAAAGATAAAGGGGACCTTCGATAAGAGCAGATTGGATCTATCTGATTTATCAGTGAAAATAGAAGGCGATCAGATAAGCTTCAGGGGCGATTTTAACCAGATTCTGAAAAGGATCGTCAACCTTGATTTGCAGATAGAAGAGATAAATTTAAAAAATGTTCTTGATCAGGAATATAGAAAAATATTCTCAGACGAGATTTGACTCGTCCTTCAAAAGCTCTTTTACAAGGTTTTCGTTAAATACTCCGTTCTTTTGCTCTATTTCGAATATCAACATGTACTCGCCCTGAAATGCAACCATCGTTGTTTGATTGGCATATGGTATTTCGGTATATGTGCCATTATAGTAATATGGGTTAGTCAGTGTTGTGTTTGAAAAGGCAAAATCCCAGCCACTGTAGTTGCCGCTGATAACAGAATTACCGGCGCTGGACATGGTAAGATCAAACAGAGTCTTTGGAGCACTGCTTGATGAAAAACCAAGAATTGCTATTTCGGAAGTGTTCTGTAAACCGTAGTTCCAGTATTTTGCCTCAATACCGGTTAAATCACCGATTGTGTTATTCAAAATGGTTCTGTTTACGTTTGAAATTTGATTAGATGATCCTGTCATATTTATATATTCGTTCAGGAGTTTGCTGGTGTCCTTAAGATTGATAGCCATAACACCCTGTGCCTTGAAATTGATGCCTGACATTGTGTTGAGTTCACTGGAACTGATCAGAACAGATGGCTGTCCCGGTGTGCTTGGGGATTTTAATTGAGATACCTGATTACTCAAAAGGGTCGTGAAATTTGTCACGTTGAGGAAATGGGGTGTGTAATACAGGAACATTATGTTATACGAGGAATAGTTTGCCAGCACTCCTTCCAGATACCATGAACCTGGTGCATAAGCCTGCGGGAAGAAATTGTCCTGGAGGGAAACAAATACGTATTCACTGGAACTCACAACACCAGTATCAAAAGATAATTTGGAACTGTTGTATGATGTTTTCCCATTAAAATGATCCATCAGCTCCTGTTTTATGGTATTTACCATATAACCAGGGACTTTGGAGTTATTGGAATGGGCAAAGGATATGAGGGCATAACCAGTCTGAGGTGGGACAAAAACCGCCATCTGGTAAGTATTGTATGATGCGTTATTGCCTACACCGAAGTATTCGAACGGGCTTGCAACACTACCCTGTCCAACCACAGCTGGGCTAACCTGAGCCTGTTCTACAAGAGGCACTGAGCTTTGCCCGCTTAAAAATGTGCTAGCATTAAGTGTCGAGCCTGAGGCTCCCACTGTCATCTCCCAGTGACCTCCTAAAGATTTGGACACAACGCTGGAAGTTACTATATTAGGTGCCCTCTGGCTTGGCGTCGACTGAAGAGTGCCAGCTGCTGGTGCCGTAGATGTATTAAAATTAAGCATCCCTGAAAAGTAAAGAGCTCCAACTCCAGCTACCAGTACAACAATCACAATCGCTATAACCGCTGTTATTTTATTACTCATATATAGCCATGATTTATATGAATATAAATATTTGGAACGCCAAAAAAATTCTTGGCTGAATACAATTATCTGAGATATTTCAATGTTTATTCTTTATCACTGATAGCAAGAAACATCCCAAAGTAACGTTCCACGTATCCATAAACAAATCTCATTTTTCTTTTCGATTCGCTTAAAAATCTGGACATTACAAGAATGTTCCAGAAACTGTCGGGTTTCGCCTGATCCACAATGTCCTGGTCTATTTCTTCCATTTCACCAAAGTTATTGTGTTCTATGCATCTCTTAAGTTTCTCCTCATAGACCTCAGCCTCCTGTGAGTAGCCGTATGGCCCATCCGCAGAATGAGTGTGTGCCTGGTCTGCGCTGAAAATTATTGAAACAGATTTTTCATAATTCATCAGTGTTCTTGCAAGGTGCATTCCAAATTCTTTTTGAGAATGCCTCCCTATACTTCGTGACTGCCCAATTAAGACAATAGGCCTTTTTTTAAAAAAATACAGAGGGATTGAGGTGCCAAAATCCATTGGAAACACTGATTCTTCTCCGGAATATGTTGCATACCTTACCTCTTCACCAATATCCCCCGATTCCCTGATTATATTCTCACAAAGTTTTCTTTCATTTTCCCAGTAATCCCTTAAATGCACAGATTTAAGTTTGGTATCGCTCAAAAATCTTTCTGTGTTAATGATACCAATATTCTTTGAAAGGTTTATTCCATGTGGTGACAGTACCACGATAACGTCGGAATTATCTGTACCTGCTAATTTTGATATTTCACTGTTGAGTTTTCTGCTGTGCTCGTTGGGGATATCGATTATTTCATCGCCATGCGGCATCAAATAGATTCGATTGAGTGCCATGAAATATGTAATATGATAACTGACATAAGCCTTAGTCTTGATATATATAATATGCAAATCCGATAGTGACTGAAACAAATCAAAGTGGGATAAATTTATATTGGCAGAATAAGACGTGCCTAACAAAAATTTATTTTCTTTATGATTTGAATAGAATTTCTCATAGTTGGCCCTATTATGCTGTATTCCATTTCTGGATTTTTTAAAAATTCACTCCAGTCAGAACACCATATTAAGGAAAATGCATAATTTCAGGTTAAATACATTCTTGAATTTCAGTTACCGATATAAGATTGATTTCATTGAGTAATTTAACAGAACTTCTTTTGAAAATTCAGAAAAACCAGAGAATTGACCAGTGGTTCGATTGCATTATCCTCTATGAAAAGGAAATTCGTCGAATTTTCTTAATCGAAAATATTTTCAACCTTGAGAAATGTTATCTATTTTTCATATAGGCAGAATGTATCGCTATGTACATCTTTCCTTATGAAATAATCATCACTATAGAAAGTATTCATCACCTCCCAATCCTTGATATAATGGAAATTTTCCGTGACAATGTCATCTTTGAATCCTTTCAGAACGAGTTTTCCTATCACACCGATAAATTTCCCTTCATTTTCATAATTAAACTT
>JAKAYH010000272.1 GCA_021826835.1 Thermoplasmata archaeon
CATTGCCTTGAGTGCTTTCTCTGCATTTTCTGGACTTCCCACTGATTGGATCATTTTTAGTGCCCTCTCATTAGCTCCGCCGTGCAATGGTCCCTTTAAAGTTCCTATTGCAGAGGTGATGGCAGAGTACATATCCGCCATGGTTGAGATCGTAACAAGTGCCGAAAAAGTAGATGCATTCATACCATGATCTGCGTGTATTATTAGAGCAGTATCCATTATCTTTGACTCAACAGGATCTGGTCTTGAACCGGTTGACATGTAAAAGAAATTTGAAGCGTATCCCAGTTCCGGATCTGATCTTATTATTTCCTTACCGGAATATACCCTGTTTATAGCACCAACTATGGATGGCATTCTTGCAATCAGGCTTATACCAATCCTTTCCTGGTTTTCAACAGAATTTTCAGATTCCTTCCTGTCAAGTACAGAAAGATAGGAAATTACGGTTCTCAGTGCTGACATGGGGTGTGTCCTTCCACCAATGGCTTTAATGAGTGAGAGGACTTCGTCCGGTAGTGGCATCTCTCCCCTCAATCTTTTTACATATTCCTCATATTCCGTTCTTTTTGGAAGGCGACCGTAAAGCAGAAGATAGGATACTTCTTCATAATTGCTCTGCTCTACAAGACTGTTTATTTCATATCCTCTGTAAAAAAGTTTCCCATCAGATCCATTTACATATCCTATCCTGGTTTCTGCCGCTATTACACCTTCGAGCCCTCTTCTCAATTCTTCCTTTGTTTCGCTCCCTTCATTCATATTCTTCAACCCTTTTTGTGAAAATTATGGTCTTCCATGCACGAATGCCATACCCATGCCTTAATATATGAAAATGGCTAATTAACATTTCTTTGAAAGTAATGCTTTTCACTTCATAGAATGAAAATAATGAATTTCCCTATTTTTAGATGAATAGTAGTACACTTCAATTGTACTGTTTTTAAGAAGATATCTTATACAATATGTTTATATATCGATATCGGATAACCGATATGATAACTATGATGGGAAATATGTTTGGTAAAAGAAGAGACTTGAGGTTCACTATTCTCGCAGTGCTGAGAAGTGGGCCTAAGAATGGCGCAGAGATAATGGATTCAGTTGAGAAAATGACATTCGGAATGTGGAGACCATCTCCGGGATCATTATACCCAATGCTTCAGAAGATGGTGGATGAGAATATGATCAAGAAAGATTCTTCCGGAGCTTACAGCCTTACACAGGAATCAGACAACTGGTTTGGGATGGGGCATATGCATAATCCATTTTCTGGAAACTCTCCAAGGAATTTTGATGAGGCTATTGATGAAATCAAGGGGTTGGTCAATTTCCTGGAAGACATAAAGGCAAATGGAAGCACAAAGTTGAAGGAAAACAGGGATGAACTTGATAAGATAGCAGATAGAATAAAGAAGCTTACAGTTGATTGAGTTTCTTTAATCACGTTTTATAATGTTGTTTGGAGTTTGAGGGAAGCACTAAAACTCCAATGGTTTATCATGGAGGGGACGTAAGAATCCTGACAGGTAAAAACGTATCAGGGGCTTCATCATCTATATTAATTTTTGCTGGAATGTTGATTTTACTGTCCAGTATAATATCGATCTTTCTCCAGTCTTCCTTATCCTGGGTAAATGTGCTCTTTTTAACATGAATTTGATTCTCAAAAAAATTCATCATTTCATTTACTGGAATTGACCTCCCTCTGTGTAAATATATGGATTCATTTTCAGTATCCCTCATTGACATATTATCCACATTGATGCTTTCAATTAAATAGAATTCTTCCTCGTCCTCATATTTGTCGCAAATGTAAATATCTGGAATTTTTAAAATACCTGCTTTTTCCGCGTCACTGGATATGAAGTTGCTCTGACCGGCTCCCTCCTTAATGAACTGTTTTGAGATTACAGGAACAGAGATTCCCTCATATCCCATAATGGAGAACAGGGAAGACTGCTTCTTACCCAGAAAACTGATTTCATTCCTGTTCCATTGAAAATTTGTAAGGATTATGGATATTTTTTCAATTGTAGACTCTCTGAATTCCCTTAAAGCCATGAAACCATGCATATTCAACCAGAGTACAATCCCTTCTTCTGGATCGTTTCTCATTATTATTTTTTCCAGGTTTGCCCTGAAATTTTCAACCATTACTATTCTTTGCCCCATTAAGACTGGTATAATGAGTTCTTCAATCACATCGGGACATGATGTGGGTTCTTTCTGGATTGCAAATGCCTGGTTCCGTCTCAATGGAAAGAGATCCATTGTTAGCTTCAGTGCCGAAATTACTTTCTTGAATGTATAATTCAGGAAGGTGAATGATGAATCCTTTCTCCACTGTATTTCAGATATGGCTATGTCAGTGAATATGTCAATATGCTCCCCTTCTTTAGCTTCATCATAGCACATTTCTTCCATTACTGCTCTCTGTCTGGTGCCCCTTATTCTGTAATCATCCATATCCTGATTTCTTCTTGCTGTTATAGACCTGAATTCACTGGAGCTGGTAAGTATGTTATATATATTTGAGGTTTCATCCCTGTTTATATGGCTAAACAGGGAGTCATATGTGATTATTCCTGATATTTTCCCACTTGTTGCTATTTTATCTATCAACTCCAGCGGGGTCTTTACATCAAGTGGAATTGCACTCACTCCGTTTCTCCACAATGCAAAATAGGAAAGCAACATCTGGTAGCTTGGGGGCAGGATTATGAGAACCCTCTGGCCTTTCTTCATAGGAAAATTCTCCATCATTGATGATGCAAGTGATTTCACCATTTCCTCAAACTGCCTGTAACTCCATAAATTGTTTCCATAACTGGCTACAGGGTCACTTTCAAAATTTGCTACTGTGTAGTCAAGAATATCATCCACTGATTTTATCCTTTCCGGATCTATATCGTCCAATGACCTTGTATACAAATAATTATTAATAACTTATAGGGTGTTAAAGACCAGTTTAGGTTTTCAAATAACCAATCAAATAAACCCTAGCATTTATTTAGTATGCATTTTTGTGCATATGTGAACCTCAATTGATCATATGGTAATAGAGAATATCACTCATTGGGTATGAATTCTGAATGATCTGGGAGTTAATGATACAGATAATGGTAGAATATCAAATATCCATCTAAAAAAGATGTTAGAGTTGTTCTTTTATAGAGCATGTTAAACATGATTGATGAACAGGCTGAGATCCTAATAAATGACAGGACCCTATTTTAAACAACTTTTGAATAATTTGAACTTCTCTCGGCAGTTATGTTTCCAGTTTCCGGGTTGTAAATAAATTGAATGTATACAGGTAGTGTATCCGCAAATGAAGATGCGGATATGTTAATTAAAGACCTAATTTTAGAGTTATTTATCTGGAGTAATTGATAATTATTTCCCTGAGTTAATGGTATATACCATATAGACTCCTGGAAGTCCTGTATGATTGGATAGATTTTATCGTTCTTATTATCCTTGTAATAGATCTCATTGAAGAATTTGAATGGGTGCCCTTGCGAAACGCTACATGGTGATATGAAATCAGGTTCAGAAATTTCAAATGTTGTTTTTTTGGAGCAAACTGAATATGTATTTTCAAGTCCATGTTGGGTGAAGATTGTTACATCGAAGTTTATTGAGTTTGCAGGATCGACTATTCGAAGAAAATTTAAATAACTATCTGCAGACCATTTATTTGACCTATTGCAATATATTGAATCCATGGTATACTTTTTGTTTAGTTCGATGGTACTTGGAGTTGATGTAAAATTTGAGGTTGATGTAATTTTATAATTTATTTGAGAATTGAAAGTGGTATTTGCATATATAGATAAGTCAAACAAATAAACAGGAGTTTTTAGCATTTTCCAGTTTACATAAGCCTGGCACTCACACACTTTTAAAACACTATTGAGATAGTAGTTCTTTTTTCCCACTAAATCCTTAGAGACTAAATTTTGGGTAGAAATAAAGCTATTCCCGTGTAAAAAGAGGGGTAGGCAACACCGTCCTTTAGACTGGCTTGAATTGGTATTGAAATATTTCAATCCATAATACTGATTTATATTTGCATTTTCGTTTCTTAATATTCCTATCTCATTACTGCTTCCAAGAATCGTTGCTGGAAATATTGCAAGTATTACCAGAATTGCTAAAACTACAGCAATTAAGGGAATAAATATTTTTTTTCCTATTTTAATGTTCTTAATCATGTTTTGCCTTCCTCCTTAGATTAAATATTCAATTCCTCGCACCCGAATTGGTTTAATGTCCCTGATGGAATTTTATCAATTAAAGTTTATATTCCT
>JAKAYH010000273.1 GCA_021826835.1 Thermoplasmata archaeon
CTGTGGATTCTTTCTTCAGCGCACTTTCTGACATGGAGAACTGGCTTGTTTCGGTCAGGGTTGATCTGCTGGACTTTGATAATATCACATCCAAGGAGCTTAATGACCTGAAAAATATTATGGCCTTCATTTCCCGGGCCAGATCGGAGATGGGAAATCTTAGAATCACTTTGACACAGCACAGGGATGTGATGTCCCTTGCACAGAATGATGCGATAAAGTTTCTGTCACCTGATCTGTCCCATGATTTCAGGGATATCTATGATCATACGTTCCAGATGATTGAGGCCCTGGATTCATACACTCTCAGGGCGGGCGATATCAGGGATTTGTATTTCACCCTTAGATCAGCGTATACAGACAACATACTTAGGTTGCTGACCTTAGTGGCCACCATATTCCTTCCACTTACATTCCTGACAGGATTCTATGGAATGAACTTCACAAAAGGATTTTACGAACCTGCTTCATCCTCCATCTATGGATTTTATGGAATGGTTGTGGTCATGCTGCTTATTTCCTCTGTACTTCTTTTAATATTCAGAAAGCGTGGCTGGGTGTGAATTCGCAATGACATTACTTCATCAAAAATAGGAAAATAGAAATAGTTAAGTAATTAATATTCCTCTAAACTTAATTTGGTGTCTTAACTTGAATAACCCTAAATCTCTAAAAAAAGTTGGATTTTGGTATGGCGTTGGTAAAGGTTGGAACCGAATTTTTAGTGGAGTATCAGGAGAATCTCAAAATGAAAGAAAAACGATTGAGAATTATGCCAAAGATGCAATATTGAATCATATGTTTATGGGTGATATGAAGAAAATGATAGAAGAGTTCAACCTTTCTGACCCAGAAGAAAAGATTGATTCTGAGACTGGAAAGATCACCCGAGAAAATAAGACACTGGAAGAACATAGAAAGTATATAAAAAGTAAGATAAAACTGACTGAAAATGTTATAAGTTTTTTATCTTTTTTGTTTATAAGTTTAGCGTCTTTTCTCAGGATCTTTGATTCTCTTTTGGCTTCCTTCCTCGTTCTGTTGGATTCTAAACCGTGTCTTATTCCCGAAATAATATGCATGGAAAACAATCCTTTACGGTAAAGCACTAGTGTAACGCTATCAGCGGCGATCGTTCCACCAAATTTTTTCGCTACCCTAAATTCATTACTGCTGCTTTTGTGATTAAAGGACCACAAGTTATTCAATCTCAAGTTTTTCACATGTTTACGTTTTTCCAATTTACTCATACCTTTTTTGTCATTCTCCAAATAAATTTCCGAACTTATTCAATGTTTTGAACACGTCTTTTTATAAGGTAGATTTTTCTACAGCTACAGTCCATAAAAGCCTTGTTACTCTTTTCAACCTGAAATTCATTATGCCGATCTAATCTTTGACGATTTTCATTACCTGGTTGCTCTTTTATGCGTATTATCGATCGTTTCACTTCTGCTCTTCTTTGGGATACTGACCCGCTAATTTTTCAACGATCGATATGGTATATGGTGACTTATCAATAATTAAACCATTCACATTTTTAACAAAGGTATAATTAATGTCAATGATGTTACTAACATTTAAAGTTACACAATCTAGAACCAACTTTTACATATAGTGAGATCACAGATACCTTTCCTTGCTTATTGAAAAATAATTAATTCTTCATCGAGGAAACTTGGATAATTTCTCAACGAAACTGTTATTGATCATGAAAATGACAGACATTACCAAGATCTATTCAATAGGGTTCCCGAACCCTATTTTTTTGAATTGATGGAGGAGGTAGCAATATGAAAAAAAATCAATATTCTAAAAAGGAAAACCGGGGAGTCGCAGGGAGTGGGAGCATGGGGATTTGAATAGAAATGTAAGTGAGTTCTTACATACTGTATTATAATATTCTATTATGACTATCAAAGCAAAATATCTGTATCTCTTAGAAAACGAGAAAGTAAGACGTTGGTATGAAAATCTAAAAGCTAAATCAATATTGACAGCAACCACATGGCTAAGGACTTTAGGTTATTATTGTGAATTACAATGCACTACACCAGATAAGCTCCTTCAGGAAATGGAACAGGCAGAGTTTAGAGATACTTTCTTAGATTTTGTTAGAAAATTAGAGAAAGAGGGAAAGGCAGGAGCATATATCAGAAGATTTAAGGTCAGTTTGCAGAGTTTTGCTCGGTTTAATGGTAAGAACGTAAATCTTCAAGTGAATATTGCTAATGACAGGATGAAACCAACCGTAGAAAATGAAAGAGTAGTGGACATCCTGCGACCATACTTTTTCCTGAAAAAGTAGGCAAAAAGGGGATATTGTAGAATGATAAGATTGGGCTATGAAAATTCATAAATACAGCCACCTAATGACTATTTGGTGGGTTAATTGAAACAAAAAACAGGTGAAAGAAGGGTCGTTGGTAGTAAAGAGGTAAGGAAAGAGACAGATTACAAAGAGAGAGATATTCAATGCCCTCCCGGGACTAAACCAGTAAAACAATATAACAAAAAGACAGGCGAATTTGTTACTACGCACTGTCGCAAGTTGAGCAACCGCGAAAAGATGAAAAAGGCACTTGGAAGGGAGATTAGAGAATGGAGATAAGAGAGGAGTGTTAGAATGACTAAGAACCAAGATACAAGATGGAATCTTGGTTTTCAAGCTAAATTTGAATCAGCTTCACATGAACTTAATGGAAACGGAATAAATGAAGTGGAATCTCTAAAATATAGAAGTGTGTCTTCCAATCATAATTATTCTTAACTATTGAAACGATTAGAACCCTTGAAAGTGGAGAAGGTTGACGACAATTATCAGGGCATTGCGTGGAAAATTACCGGAGAAAACGAACACTCTATTTTGATTGTTGAACATGAAACGGGATTAGAGATTTTGTATGTTGTAGGTGCTATGGCATCAGTGGCAGACCTTATTTGGAAGGTTGGGTCTGTATGGAACAGAAACAGATTTCGTCACTTTCCTGACCCTGATTTTGATGGATATGAAATAGAAAGAAGGGCGTTTGATAGACATGGACATTTCGCTGAGGAACATGTAGTTTCGTTCGAAAGTATTCTGCTAGTTCAACTTCTTGACTCTTATAAAAGTTTGAATGAGCGAGTTTTAGCCATTGAGAATGATATTTTGAAGTTGAAAGGGAAATGATGATTCTTGATGCTACTTTTTTTTCTTTTTCCATGTCCCTTTAAGTGTCGGAAGTCCTCGGTCAATACCAGCAGTAACTTCGTTAGGTTCAAGGGTTTTTAGTTTATTTATTATCTTTCTGCGTGTGGGTTTGACATACGAGCCATTTCTATAGTGTCCCTTCACGGGAACATATTTAATGTTACTCATATCAAAAGCATGAAAGAAGGGGTTATAAGTTTTCCCGTTTGTGTTAGCGATAGTTACTCTTTTCATGTCAAACACTAGATTAATATTTTAAAAGGGTATTTATGTAGTATTTTAATGATATAGTATGAAATGCGATGTTTGTGGTAGAGACGCCACTCATAAAACAACAAAAACCGAGAAAGGTGTAACAGTGAGGATAAAGTTGTGTGATTTGTGTTTTATTGGGTATAAGAGAAACAGAGAAATTCAGAAATTGTTATACTTCAAGCAACTTCGTAAGAGTTTACGCAAGTAAGGGGCAGGAGTTAGTTTTACTTTTTTGAAGAGGGTAGCTATTTAGTGGAAACATCAAAAACATCTGAGTGTTGACATGTTGGAACTTATTAGGTGTTGATGAATCTATTTATTTCGAACGTAGTAATTTGATGTTAAATGAAAGGGTTTAACGAATTGGTAGAGCGCGTTTACACGAAATCAGTAATCAGTGGGTTTCATCTAATAGAGTTCACGATACAGGAATAGGTAAGACGCTTGAAGATTTGTTGGGTATAAAAGAGAACAACTTTCCGGGGCCAAATGGAGAGAAAGTCGAACTCAAATCTTTTCGTAAAAATTCCGCTTCAATGATTTCTCTTTTTACCAAAACAACGACACCGTCAAAGTGCGTAAAACAACCATTGGAAGATTATGGGTATACCAGCAAGAGTGCCCCATCAAAAAATGTTCTTCATGTTGATTTATACGGCAATCGACCCACGGAAATAAGAGGAATACCATCTTTGAAACTTCGCGTTAGTCCAGATAGGATAGATATTGAGAATATCCAAGGCAAGACATACGGAAGTTGGAATTATGAAGTTCTCAGGTCGTCCTTTGAAGCGAAAATGTATAGAGTTTTACTTGTAAAGGCAGATAGTCGAGATAGCGGGGGAAACGAGGATCGGAA
>JAKAYH010000274.1 GCA_021826835.1 Thermoplasmata archaeon
TTATGGGAGATATGTCACAATCTATGCCGATCTTCTTCAGTATATCCATGATCTCAGAATCCGATATCTCCACATTCAGGAGTCTCTCCACATAAGGGAGTACATCCTTTCCAGTGATCTCCTTCTTTGAATTGGGACTCTTTCCCAGGTAACCGATATATTTTGTCTCGACCTCTCCGTTGACACGCTTCACCTCGTACAGCTTGTAATACTCCTTACCGTTAGCTCTCTTATCTTTCCTCACTGATATTGACATCTCATCTTACTCCGTATAACCCATATGGGTCATACACTAATAAACCTTTCGGTACCCCGTGTTTTCAATAAGAAATGATATGAAAAAGAAGAGTTTTCATGACGTTAGTTTACCGCCATAGGTTTACACAGAAAAATTAATATGCCCTAGTCAATCAAAGTATAAGAATAAAGAGAAGCAAAATATGGGAATTAATTATCTAAATCTAAATGTAGAAGATGAGAAAGACGGGGATACGACACCATCATCCAACTCCGATAGCGCGCTTAAACGAGCATCAATAGCCAATAAATTAATAGTCAAATTGGTAAACAATCTTGAAATAAGCGCTGAAAGAGGGGTAATTTTATTATCTCTCCAAGATGGCCCTCTTATTGCTCATGAAATTATGCGAGGAATAAAGGAGCTAAAGGTTATAGATGACTTAGTTTCTGTATATGTTACTATGGGGTCGACTCCACAAGAAGCACTTGTGGGCATCAAGAAGGTTGAGCAAATGAATGACAGAAATGGAAAACTAATCAAGGGTTCTGAAGCAATATCAGCTGCATATGAAGGGAAAATGGGGGAATATTTCCTTAATTCAAGTGAATTGTTAAGGGACGTAAATTCTAAACAAATATCACTAAATGTTTATTTCCCAAAAGCTAGAATACAACAGATAAGTTCAACTCTATTCTCCTTTGATGAGTCATTGGATATTAATTTAGGTTATGCCAAAGACACCTCCATGGGAAACCCTTCGGATAAGGATTTTTACACACTCCTTAAAAAGGTGTCAACAGATGAGCATCCTTTAACAGAAGGAAAAATAAGGAATTTCTTATATGACAATAATGGTGAGTACTCATCCCCATTAAGAGCAATGGAGTTGATCAGGGCGTTAATTCTGGGCATAGTTATGAGAACTCCTGATGGAATTTCATATCTTGATCTTTTTAAGCAGCTGGATGCATCATATGTTAATGTGTCTAACTTTGATCCTTCTATGCAGTTAATCGAAGAGAGAAACAATGTAACAAAGGCATTGGTGAATCAGATGAGAATGCAGAAATTGCTTTCTTTAAAACCTGGTACTTATCCAAAGATAATCAAAGGAGAAGCTTGGGATGAATCCTCTATACTGCTGAAACCGTGGCTTGACTTTTATCGTGAGTACATTCTTAAATAAGGTTTTGCCATGGATCGCTCAGTCTTAGAAGAATTATTAAAGAAAATACAAAAGAAGTATGAAGGGAAAAGTTTCTCGGAAGCTTGGGATGAGGAGAAGAATAAAGTTGAACAATTGATTGAATCGGTTTATGAAGCTTTACTCAAAAATAGTTATGATGTAAAAGAGTGCTTGGCGGTTGCGGGATCTAGAATTGTTTTCCAAATAGAGAACAAAGTAAATCACAAGGACTACGCGTTGAAGATATCTAGACCTTTAGAGGATTCCGTTGGGATGCTTCAGGAAGAATACTCAATTGTGAATGAACTATATCACCCAAATTTAATACAGATTATAGATAAAAAGGACTTGACGATTCCAGGTGATGATATAAAATATCTCACTACAGTTGAAGAATTTGTACCCGGTGGACTTGACCTTGATAAGTGGATCAAAACGTTAGAAAAATCCACATTGAACTCAATCAGTCTCAGGACACACCTAGGCGAATTTAGTGAGTTCATTGCACAGTTAAGTGATGTCCTTAGTTATCTTCATTCGCGTAGCATATACCATTGCGACATCAAACCCGAAAACATCTTAATCAAGGATTTGAGTCCAAAGTTAGTTGATTTTGGTTACTCTCATAGGATTTATCCTAAAAATGGTGATATTGTAGATAGGGTCGGCTATAGCTGGGATTATGCCTTGCCAAAACTTCATGATTACATAAAGTCATTTGTTTCAAAGGATGCAGTATTTAGTAGTAATGAAGGAGATATATCATATATGAGAATGGACCAGTATGCTCTGGGTAGAACAATAGAGCACTGTATTGGTTTTTTCAGGAATAAAATAGATGATTTAAAGCAAGAGGCTAAAGAGCCTGAAGACTCAAGGAGTGAATTCTTCCAAGACATTATTTACGAAATAAAGTATCTAGAATTAATTGCGCTACGCCTTAAGGGAGTTGATGCATATGAGGATAAGACAGATCGGCAGAATATTCCTACGAGGTTAGACAAGGATATGATTAAGTCTATTCAATTTACTCTCCATTATTCATGTTGGGCAGAGCTCAAAACAAGCCTAAGAAACATGAAAACAGATAATCTTGCTACTCTTTCTCCAGAATGGCAGAATAAACTTGGTTCAACAATAAGAGTTGGGACATTAGATGTACCTTTTACAACTAGGATAAGAAAATTAGTCAATCACGTGGCTCTGTCTAGATTGTCTAATGTTTCACAGCTTGGACTAATAAGTTTCGTTTATCCATCAGCAAAACACTCTAGGCTTGAACACTCACTTGGGACTTACTATTATGCTTTGCAATATATAAAGGCCTTATGGGAACAAAAGGATGACCCTATTTTTAGATGTTTGTCAACAATCGAGGAGTTAGAATCTGCTTCGTTAGGTGCTTTATTTCACGATCTTGGTCAATATCCACACGCTCATGACATTGAGGATTCCACTATCGTAAGTTTTCGGCACGACCAAATCTCTTATGAAATATACCGGCGAGAGTTTAGCACTTTTGCAGAAAAATCCCTTTTTGAACTCGTGAAGGAAAATTGGAGAATTACAGTCCCCGAATTAGTCAACAAGTATCTCGATCCAGCAAGGGAAGTAGCAGAGACAAATGACATAGTTGGTAATATTTTAAAGAACGTAATCAGTAGCTCTATTGATGCAGATAAGTTGGATTATCTTCAGAGAGATGCTACAAACTTGGGGTTAAAATATTCTTCAAGTGTAGAGATAGAACGACTCATTTTGAGTTTAAGGCCAGCAATTTCCCCATCTAAAACCAATAGTCCTCCTCTTATGAAACTGGGTGTTACTCGAAAAGGGTTCTTATCTGCTAGAAGTCTCATTGTTGCCCGTGAGAATATGTTTGAAAGGGTATATTGGCACAAGACAGTTCGCTCGCTAAAGTCGATGTTATTCACTGCCATAATGTTGTCGGATGAAAGTGATAAAAAACAATTACGGGAAAAAATAAGGAATGTGGTTCTTGATGATAAATTCTTTATGGGAATAGAAGTGAAATATTTATTACCTGAGAGTTTTCACTTGACATATTCAGATATAGCATTTCTTAATTTAATTTCTGAAAGCGTTAAAAATGAGAGTTCAAAAAACCTCTTGGAGCTTATTTTTTCACGCAAGCCGTACAAACGAATCTTTGATTTAGCAGGTTCCGACTGGGAGATGTCTAGCAACGTTAGAGATATTGACAGTATAATAGATAAACTGAACGGAATGAAGAATTCTGGAAGAAATGGACTTGAGCAGATAAGGCAATTCCAAAAAAAATTAAATCAAAATATGTTTGAAAAGATAGAAATTAAATTAAACAATATTAGCTCAGAAATTGCTAACCAAATAGGCTTTATTATAGATATTCCGCCCCAAAGAATAATGGGGGAATACGTATACCTTGTAGACACAACTAAGTCGGAAATAAAAGAAGTGGACCCGAGTTCCCTTTTAACTGGCAAAAAAGAAGGTTGGATAAGCTCACTCTCGCCAAGAATTTATATGCATCCAAATTTGGAATTCGTTAATAAACCAGATAGCAATGATTATCTAAGTATTCTGAAGCACTCTTTTTGAGCTGTTCTGGAAAAATCATGGCTATATTGGAATGAAGATCTGCGGTCTTCCTATTTCATTAGCCTTAAATTCATCTCCAAATGCCATATACATGAAAAAAGCGGTTCTACCGACTTTTTAATGGATATATTTATTCATAGTTATCACGTATAATTCTGTGGATGAAAAAGAATTCTGTAAAAAACTTCTGGATCTGAAGCCTCCATGGTTTGTCCGGAACGTCATCATGAATGAAGGTGAACATATTTGTAGATCACCCAAAGGGGATCAAATT
>JAKAYH010000275.1 GCA_021826835.1 Thermoplasmata archaeon
AAAAAAAGCTATTCCAAAGAAAAGATATGAAAACGATGCCAGGAGAAGCGATCTATTCATGTTTTTCAAGATCCCGTGCTTTGGCTTATTTTTGATTTTATAGGTAGAGGGAATAAACACAAATGTAAGGATAATCAGTACAAGACCCGATAATCCAGCTATTACAAAGGGAATATCGAAGGTACTTATTGTGGAGAACCTGGCAAATATCAGGGGACCAAGGGCGAGACCAAGGTTAAACATTACACCAGCTGTTGCAATAACCGTTGCCCTTATTTTAGGTCTAAGATCACCTAAGAATGCTGATATCTCGGGTTGTATCATACCGACTCCGAAACCAACCATAAATCTGTATATCACCAGTTCATATTCATTTCTAACAAATCCGGTCAGTGCAGAAAAGAGTGAGATAACAGTTAGAGATATTATAATACCATTTCTTGTAGTAATCTTATCGAAAATTACACCTCCAACTATGCTGAAAATCATTATTCCTGCTGAGAAACCAGTAGCCGTTATACCAAGTAGAATTGGATTTACATTAATTATCTTCAATATAAAAGTTCCGCCAAAGAAGAACAGATTTGCATCGAAACCATCCAAAAACATACCCAATCCTACGAGGACAGCTATCATAATCAGTCCACCGAGACTCTGTGCTTTCTTAACTGTCGTATCAACCAATTTTTACATCCTCAATAAATACAATTTTTAAAACTATAAAAATATTTCCCCCATCTGGCACTTATGAGATTTGAGTGCTAAAGTTTATACTTCTAAATTTAAAAAATAGGATAGTTTTAATACGTGGCCTGTCCCGAATCACGTGAGGATGTGGAACAGGTATTCGACACAATGAAAAGATAAATGATTCTTTTTCATTGTTTTCCTTGTTCTAAGAATAAGATTCATAATGTTGAAAGTTCTGAAATATCAAAGTGTCCTGGGAAAAATGTCAGTGAATGAGGTTATCTTTGAATTGTCAAAGATGGAAAAGATGTTTGAAAAGAATGGGATCGAATACTTCGCTGCAGTTCTATGAAAGGGTGAAAGATTGTTTAAGTGTTCAAGGACAGAATGCCTATGGGTTAAATTAATGAGAGTTCAGGTTATTTTAGAGTACTTTAAAAATTACATCATAGGCAAGTTCTGGAATTGCTTAATTAATTTCATATTTATTGAATGAAAGTACATTTATTCTTCTTTCCAGCAATTCGCACTTATCGTAAAATCGTTATACAAGATTGTTGTGTAAAAACGTGGAAAAATGATGAGATGAAAGTGAAGACCTGAAGTTAACGCAACTAAGATTCTGTTTACCCAGAAAAAAAGAATGTCGAGATTGTCAATTCTTTGTTGATTTTTTCCGAATACGGGTTTTGGTAATCTTATGGGTATTCGTTTGACCCAAAGAATAGTGCGATTTTTACTTGAAACAATTATATCAAAATGTTTCAATTTCCAAATTATCAATGAAAATTTCACTATGTCAGAATGTCAATGGATTTATGTAGTTATTCTAAATTATGGGGTTAAAGAAAAATTTTATGGGATGTTGGTGCAAAATTGGCGAGACAATATATTTACATTGATGAGAGCGGCGATCTGGGACTATCGAAGAAGAGCTCTAATGTTTTGGTAATGTCAGCACTTATTACAGATAACCCACAACAATTGGACAGGATAATTAAAAACACGAGGAGAAATAAATTTAGAAAGGAACTAAGAAAAGCTAAGGAAATAAAATTCAACAAATCCAGCCCCGAGCTCAGAAAATTTTTGATATCGAAATTAAATGAAACTACTGGATGCCGGGCTGTTCACTGTATTATGACCAAAGAAAGGCTGCATAGCCATTACCTGAAGGGAGACAAAAACAAATTGTATAATTTTGTGGCAGGACGTCTTGCCAGTGGAATTATAATTGATTCCAGCAATGTAGAAGTAAGAATTGACAAATCAAAGGGAAAACTTAAACTTAGAACCGATTTTAACCAATATTTTAAGCAAAAATTGGGGGAGGGGTCTAAAATAGGGGAGATAAGAATATTCCATAGCTATTCGGAAAATTTTAGTGGTATACAGTTAGAAGATATACTGTCCGGTTCAACATATCAGAAATACAGCAACGGAGATTCGCACTACTTGGATATAATTAACCCCCAAGTGTTCTCTCATACTTTTATAGATTTATGGAAATAAGTCAGAGCCGGTTGGTACTGTTTTACATGCACCTCAAGGTACACTTGACCAACCGGTCTTACCTGTAATTAATATATTAAAAGAATAGATATAAATTTTGTTCCACTATGTATGGCGGAAATTGCCTAATAGATTTTACTGAAATATCCATTATATTGCATGTAAATTTCGTATTGCATTGGCCTTATCCATAAGATCATGGTTGTATGTGGTATCATCTAAAGAATCTAAAAGTATTATTCCCATTTCCACATCTAAAATAAAAGGAGACAATGCTGTTAATACTCCTCTACTGTTTATCTGAGTCAAGTATATTCGATATATGCTTTAATATCTCCCTTTCCAGTATGGTTCCGATAAATTTGCCTGATTTGTCAATCACTGCCACTATTGGGGGGTCGGATTCCCGGAATATTTTGATCAGGTCGGTGGCTGGGGAGTCACACATTACCTTTATTGCAGGCACTATTTTCCCCTGATATACTGAAAGTGTCCTGAGCTGGTTATGCCCCATTGTAACCATATCACTTAGCATCAGCTGGCCAAGAACCCTTGAATTTGAATTTATAACTACTACTGCACGAGCATTTAAATCTGTACACATCTTAAAGGCCAAACTTATTGGATTTTTACTGTTGACTGAAACTGACTGAAAAGAACTGGCAATATCACATGCCTTCAAATTTTTAAATTCGGCATTGACCATTTCCCATACATATTTGGATTTCTTTGTCTGTACAACGGGAGCCTTGATATTGAACAACAATGGTATTACAAGTGTCAATAGTGTTATAGCTATCATAATGACAGAATAGTCATACCGGCCAACCAGGGATAACCCTAAGGCAACCACCAGTAAAGCTGCATCGACGCCCCCGTGTACCGATGTGCCAAAAGCATTTTTCCATGTGTCAATATGCATGAATCTAGAGCTTACTATGCCGGCAATAGGCTTGAATGCAAGGGCTATAACAAAAACTGCGAGTCCAAATATCATAAGTGAAAATGTGATTCTGACAAAATAAAGGCCTAGCCCGATAAAAAATAAAGGTTCAAAAAACCCGTATGTTAACGTAGATACTTTCTCAGCCACTAATGGGCGCTCGTTTATAAAATCCCTTAACATTATGCCGATAAAAAGTGCTACTATGGCAGAATTAAAACCGTATAGCTGTCCTACGAAGCCCAGGATAAGAACAAAACCCACTATCACGGCTATGACTGTCTCATGAGCTCTTGAATTAAAATCTACCTTTACAAGCAGTTTTGTCAGGACATACTTTGAAAATAATATTATGAATAGTAGTGCAATAAAGAGTTCAACAGCTATTTTAAAAATCAGGTAAAATGTCACTGCCCTGCCATGCAAATCGGAAAGGAATGAAAACAGTATAACAGCTGAAATCTCAATGGTTACAACCTGCTGAAAGATTTTATTCCCTTCCTCAGTATTGTTTAACCCGGTGTCTCTGAGAAGCCTTGTTACAGGACCTGCACTGCTCATGCCGGTAACAATGCCCACAATCAGAGCTATGGTGATGCTATGAAATATGTAATAAACTATAAAGGATATGAGGCTGAATGGCAGTATAAATTCCAGTATGCCCGTTATTATATTTAAGGGATGCAGAAATTTCCTGGTTTCCATATCCTTGAATTCCAGAGCTCCCCCAGTAAATAGAAGGAAATTTATCCCCAATGCTATGAAGAGCGATATGTTTGGCAGAATGTTTATAACCCCTAGAACTCCCGGACCAATAATTATCCCTATTATTATTGCGGCCACGTATGAAACGAGCCTGAATTTCTCGAATATCTCCTCTCCAAGTTTAGCGAGAAGCAGAAGTACTCCAATAAATACTAGTGCTAGAAGAGAGTCAGGTATTCCATACATTATTTTCTAATACACGCTAAATATATAATATTTTTGTTAAAATTCGATTATTTTTTGCTGTTTGTTTAATATAATAAAGGATTTTGCAAATATTATCCAAAATTAAGAAAATAAATCCCGGCTTCCGGATTCGAACCAGAGACCTATGGATAACTGCGTTTTCTGGCAGTATGTCACTCTACAGTCCATCGCTCTACCAACTGAGC
>JAKAYH010000276.1 GCA_021826835.1 Thermoplasmata archaeon
TAGTCTTATCAGGTTCAGGAATATTGCATTTGCATCCCCACTTGCAATCCAAAGTAATTATGTGTCCAGCGGGCCAGTGTGGGAAACCCAAGAGTTTACTTCTTGAGATGTGATGCATCCATTTGGAATTGAAATTAACAACCGAATGTCCACAATTCTTACAGACATTAAATTCCAAACGATTCATATTCAAAAACCATCCCCTGTTTCATTATTATGAGAGTTTATTTCTAATACATAATCTGTGGTGGCAACTATGTCTTTACTCAATAGAATGTCATTTACAAGGATTTCGTCTCTGTTGGTTATTTTTATTATTTTGCTTATCTGCTCAGATGTTAAAAATCGAGAGTTATTTGGTATATCAAATTTGGAGTGAATTTCAATCCCCACGTTTTGTCTAATAGCCTCCGTAGGCCTTATGTTTACCCGTTCCCTAAACTCAGGGCTTAACCTGTATTTCGCAGCAAATGTATAAACGGCAGTTGGTTCTAATTCTGATATCTGCAATACATCTTCCATAATATATCACGATGAATATTTTCCAACAACATATTAATTTTTGGGTTCTTCGTAACTGGTCATTCTGATGTGCCGCACTCTTATTTGGATGAAGTATTATGGACTAAAAGATCATTATATAATAGATATATTATATTAATAGAATAATTAAACTTCTTGCAGAGACACCAAAAGATCATTAGATGCTGGATAAATTCCAGCATGCCTATGAGAATTTAAAGAAGATCGTCGACAGGCTGGAGGATGAAAATTGGAAACTAAGGGATGAACTCAACGAATACAAGAAGATACACCTTTCCAGCATAGGCGTGAAGAAAGGAAAGACGTATAACATTGCAGTATCCGAAGATGCACAATCTGGCAGCAATATCGTTCATGGTTCAGATATGTAGTGAGTCGATTATTTAATCAAGTAGATAATATGTGTAACCATAGAAACGATAGCGGGGCCATTGGATGTGAGAAGGAGATAGTGCTGGCCGATGAAGAACTTTCAAGAGTCAATATGAAAAGAGATAAATTTCCCCGGGTCAGGTATTATGTGAAGGAGAGGGATCCTGGCTTTGAGGAGAAGATGACCACTGCCCTTCATGTGTATACAGGGAGGTGGAGATGATCAATGATGGCATTATAATTCCGGAACTCAAGGGTATCATAAGAATATCATTTGATGAGAAACTAAAAATTCAGGCAATATCGTAGAAGTCAAAATAACTTCCATTGGTTCATGGAAAACCTTCACAGGTTACCGGAGAATATGAATGCATGAGAGTGGATACAACCTCTCTCTTGGCAGAAAGAGATCTGCATAACGGTGTTGTTACGGGAACAGTAGGCAGGACACAAAACGGCGGTGATTCCATTTCCCCCCCCTGAAAAAGTTGGATGATTCATAATCAGGGATAACAGTATAAGACTTGTACTGGATAACCTCAGGGTACACACCTCCGAAAAAACAAGGGAATGCCTCCTGACTGTTCCAAACAGGTTTCAGTTTGTCTTCACGCCAAAACATGGATCATGGCTGAATATTGTGGAGATGCTGTTCAGCAAACTTGCAAGAACAATACTACGTGATACCATGGTAAAAACCATTGAAGAGTTAGAGTAGAGAATACATCAGTATTTCGAGGAAATAAAGAGGTCTCTGGTCATTTTCCGATGGAAATATAAAATGGGTGAAACTACAATAGCATAGGAATTAACCGACTGATAACTAAATTTACAATCAAAATTCTTAATAACCGATTAAGGATACGCTAGAGAGATGCTGTGGCTTGATTACGGCTTGATCGCCTCGGTCTTGTTCCTTATTTCATGGTTTGTATTTTTCACACCTATCAAAATTTCATCAGGCTTCGTAGCACCGGAATCAATTCAAACAGGAGACGAATATGATCAAGAGGAAGTCTGTAGAATGTCAGAATTCTTAAGGGGGAAAATAGGGGTCGACCTTCACGACGAAGTAATGATTAATTTTGGAAATGGGAATAAGGTGGTGCTGCCCGTAAGAAGAATTACTGAAACTGAAAGATTCACAAATAAGATTGAAGTTTCCAGGGACATCCTATTCGAAATTTTTGATGTTAATCATGACTATGAAAAGGAAAAGATTAGAGTTACAATTTCGACGTCCAAAAAAGGCTATGCGAAGAAGATTTTACCACCGTTTATCGTATATTTTATAACCTTTACAGGCACATTTTTTATTCTGGGTCACTATGATTTAACAATCACCTTAAGCGTATCGTTAATATTGGCCCTGTTATTAAGTTCACTGAATATCAGGGCTACCGATTTCAGTAGACCGTTTTTTAAACCTGTTGCGAACAGATTTAAGAGAATGAGGGAGTTTAAGGTAATAGGATCAACCCAGAAGGCAAATGTTCTCATAACTGCACCTCACGCTTTTCCACCAAGTTCCGACAAAAATACAGGCAAGTTGGCGGAACTGATCGCAATCAATTCGAAAATACCAGCAATAATTTCTAGAGTATCGCGATTAGACATCGACTTAAATAGAGGGATCAGCAACAATCATCCATTCAGGAAGAAAATTAAGGAAATTATAGATAATGGAAGCAGACCATTCTTGATCTTGGATATTCACGGTATGCACTCCGATGAGAATGAAATCGAAATAGGAACTACTAATGGAAAAAGTGTGCCGAAAGAAATTTTAGATGCCCTAATTGAAACATTTAGACAACATGAGATTGCCGCAAGGATAAACGAAAGGTTTCCAAGTGCTCAGAATGGTACGATCACTTCGTCATATTACAATATTAAGGGAAAGATATATACTATTCAACTGGAGTTTCCAATGTCCATGAGACAGCCAGAAAATATTAACAACGTAGCTGGAATAATATCTGAGTTCATCAATTATTTTTTAAAAAGAATTCAGCCATCTTCGCAGCGAAGTTGATCCCCTCTATCTCATTGTAATAATTGAGATTGCATGCGGTATTTATCTCATTGAATATATATCCATTTTCAGTTTGAAAGATGTCTGCAACCATGAGCTTTGCCTTAAATTTGTCTGCAAGTAATTCTGCATGTTTCTTCAGTTCATCATCAATTTTAAATGGCCTTGAATTGCTGTTCATGCAAACTTTTGCATAATAATTATGAAACTGAGAGTGACTTCCATATGAAGGTAATTCATAATACGCTCTCATGTACCCATCTATGTATATTACTCTTATAAGCCTCTTGAATTTGACTGCTTCCTGAACAACCATGGAAGATTTGGCGTTGGTCAATAAATTCTTTAACTTCTCCTGATCCAAAGCAAGCGTGATATCCCTTCCCATTGAGGAATATACAGGTTTAACAAAAGTGTGCCCCGTGAAATTTTCTAAAATTTTCTCCAAATCATCATGAAATTCAGGATTATACAACATGGTTTTGGGGACATCCATAACTGTAGATGCCAAAATTACACCTTTAAATTTATTGGAAGAAAGGATGTTTGATTCAGGATCGTTTATTATTTCCATTTCCTTCGATTCAACGTATTTCAGATGATCGAGGAGATAATCTGCGTCTCCTTTTGCTCCAAACCTAGGATGTACCATATCATAACCACTTATGAGCAATTTACTGGATGACAGTGGGAATAATAAAGGCCATTGCATGGAGGAACCAATTCCTCCCATTGCCTTATACTCCTTGATTATGCTTTCTGGAAACTTATGCATTCCTTGAGTATAAAGTACTAAAAGGCTTTTCATCGACAATATATGGCATTCTTATATTTCAACATAGCCTCTGGATATTGAGCCTTTTGCGACTCAAAATCAATAACAATCTGTCACATCATTTCAGTAGTCTTATGGTTAGACAATTATGGAAAATGATGTGCTCCACTTAAAACTGGAAACATTTTGAAGTAAGATTGTGTTGGGCTATTAGCCTAAAATACAATGTCTCCTAATTGTCGGATCCTCATTCCTTGGGTACTCATGTGATTCTTTGATGAATATCTGTCATAATTTCAGTGAATATAATTATATCATTTCCAGGTAATAAATATTTCTAAATAAGCAAATTTTCGTCCTTTACCGAATTCAGCATGTCCGATTCTAAGGTTAACCATGCTCACAAATAAACTGTCCAAACTTATAGGGAGCACATCGTTGCACGGAGATAAGGGATACTTCGGACATGATACAAAGGGAATAGGTGGAACAATGGACAGATCAGTAAGGAATCATAAATTATCCATGGAGTCTGTGAAAAAATCTTGGAATATAAAGAGATC
>JAKAYH010000277.1 GCA_021826835.1 Thermoplasmata archaeon
AAATTCTGAGACTTTGTATAGAGTCATAAAACTGTATAACGATTCCAAAGTTATCCCATGAAACGACAAAAGGTTTTAACTCTTATCCTCATGATAATTCATGGAAATCGAAACAATAAATCCCTATGACATGAGGGTAATAGGAAGGTTCAGGGAACACAGTGAAGACGAAATTAAGCAAATATTCCAGGAGGTTGGCAAAAGTCAAGTTGAGTGGTCCCGAAGTATAGATGAGAGAATATCCTTTTTAAAAGAATCTTTAATCCCGGCCTTAATCAGGGAAAGAGAATCACTGGCCGGTTTGATGTCCTCTGAAATGGGAAAGCCAATAACCCAGAGCAGAGCTGAAATTGATAAATGCGTTTCCATGACTAGGTATTTTGTTGATAATGGGAAGATGTTTCTGTCAGATGATATTATTGAGACTGAGGCAGACAAAAGTTATGTGAAATTTGAACCTCTTGGAACCATATTTCTAGTAATGCCATGGAACTTTCCACTTTGGCAGGCAATGAGAGCCGCCATACCTGCCCTATTATCAGGAAACGGAATTGTCTTGAAACATGCATCTATAGTTACGGGAACTGCTCAGAAGATGGAGGCAATTTTCGACACTCCTCTGTTCAGAATAATACGTGCAGGTGGTTCGAGAGCATTATCTGCAATAAAATACTGTGACGGCGTATCCTTTACGGGATCAACCAACGCGGGCGCTCAAATAGCCGCAGAGGCTGGAAAAAACATCAAAAAAAGCGTTCTGGAACTGGGAGGATCGGACCCCTTTATTGTGCTGGACGATTGCAACATTGAAAAAACTGCTAAGGAGGCAACAAAGGGAAGGTTACAGAATAATGGTCAGAGCTGTATTGCATCCAAAAGGTTCATCGTAAGTTCAAAAATATCTGAGCAATTCTTTGATGCACTAAAATCGGAATTCGAGAGAGTAAACATAGGGAACCAGATGGAAGATAAAACCTATCTTGGACCACTTTCGTCCAGTTCTCAGGCTGAAACTGTAAGAACACAGATCAGCCAGCTAAAGTCTATTGGTGAAATTCATCACTACGGGGAAGAGAGGGGAAATATAATCCCCCCAACGATTGTTACTACTGATTCAGAATACAATGAAGAGATTTTTGGGCCTGTAGCTATTCTTAAATCATTCAATACCCTTGATGACGCAGCTAGAATTGCCAATGAAACTCAGTTTGGGCTGGGTGCATCTATATGGGGATCAGAAGCCAGCGCTGAGCATTTAATTCCCAAAATAAAGTCCGGGATGGTCTTCGTAAACAAAATAGTAGCATCAGATGCCAGGTTACCATTTGGTGGTGTCAAGAAAAGTGGCTATGGCAGGGAATTATCAAAATATGGAATTCTGGAGTTCACCAATATAAGAACGGTATGGATCCAGAATGAACCATAATCTCTTTATTCGTGCCCGTTCTAAATTGAAGGAAGTGAAATAGTGAAAGGAAGCGATCTTTTTGCAAAATCTCTTAAAAATGAAAATGTCAGGTATATTTTTGGGATTCCTGGTGAGGAGACAATTGATTTACTGGATTCAATATCAAACACCGACATGGAATTTATTGTAACAAGGCACGAGCAGGGTGCGTCATTTATGGCGGATGCCTATGGTAGAGTCACCCGAAAGCCAGGCGTATGCCTCTCAACACTTGGCCCTGGTGCAACAAATCTTATAACGGGTGTTGCCAATGCTCATCTGGACCGGGTACCCCTTGTGGCAATTACGGGTCAGGCGTCCAGGGACAGACTTCACAAGGAATCTCATCAAAACGTGGATACCGTGGCTCTGTTCTCTGGCATAACTAAATATAACAGGTCAATAATTGTGCCTGAAAGCATACCGGAAATCATCAGAAAAGCATTTGCAACTTCATCATGGCCCCAACCGGGTGCTTCCCACATCCAGCTGCCAGAAGATGTTGCTTCCATGGAATGCAGGGATCCGGGAATTATACCAATACCGGATCAGACCATATATGAAGCTAACGGTGATTTAATCAGACGTGCAGCCGAATTGATCAACAAAGCAAAAAGCCCAATAATAATAGGAGGCAACGGGATAATAAGAAATGAAGCATGGTCGAGGGTCAGGGAATTTGTCGAGAGATCAAACATACCATTTGTAAGCACTTTTATGGCAAAAGGTATATTGCCCTATGATAACCCCAGGAATCTTTTTGTTGTGGGGGGAAAACCCTTTGAGCAAAAATTGCGACCGTTACTGGCATCTGATCTTGTTATAGCCATTGGATTTGATATGGTTGAATATGATCCTGTTACATGGAACAGAGATTCATCAAGAAAAATAGTAAATATCGATATAACGCATGGAGAAACCGATGAGCATTTTCCAATAGAATTTGATCTGATAGGAAATATAGACATAACATTGAGCATTCTATCCAGGTATGTAGAAAAACGTACTGATACGTTAGTTCACGATGAAATTCGAAGACGAAGGAAGGAATTTTTAGAAAAGAAAGGGGAAGGCAAGGAAACAATTCCAAAAGAAATAATGAGGATTCTTTCAAAGCACAGTAGCAATAAAACTATGTTGATTTCAGATGTAGGTCTTCACAAAGTTTGGGTCAGCCGTTATTATCAACCAAAATTTCCTGACAGAACCATAATATACAACGGGTATGCCTCCATGGGGGCATCTTTGCCCGCCTCTATAAGTGTAAGCCTGGTCAGAAGTGAAATGGATATTGTGGCAGTCAGTGGGGACGGTGGATTTCTTATGAACGTTCAGGAACTTGAAACAGCCAGAAGACTTAATTCTAAATTTACCGTGATTGTGTTTAACGATGGAACCTATAGCCTCATAGAGAAAAAGCAAGAGGATGCCGGAATGATCCCACATTATATTAAATTCACGAATCCTGATTTTGACCTTCTGGCAAAGAGTTTTCACTGTGACTACTACTATGTTGACAGAGCAGAGGATTTTGAGGAGTCATACATTAAGGCAGGGAGGGAGAATGGAATTAAGATAATAGAGGTAAAACTTTAGCTCCTCGCTCCTCAAACAATTATCACATTGTGACTGCTGAAATTACGCCATTTGGAATTATACACCATCCATATTTGTAAGTGCATCCGCTTCATATGTTTATAGCGTTCTGGCAACAAGCCTGAAGGAAATATCTTTAATAGCAGGCACTTTGCTATGGTGCATTTCTTCCACAACATAGGGCCCACAAGTATCACCTATCTATATCATTCAGAGGTGTTTCGAACGGACATCAAGGCCACCTGGATGGGAATTGCTATCGTCAATTCCAGAATCGGTGCCATACTTTGTGCCTATAATCGCAGGTAATCCTCAACTCAATTAATCTTTCCTGGGAGCTTATGTTTTTGCTGTTTTTAAAATGCATGGTTTCCTCATCACATTTCTAATGGCGCTGAAGACAGAAGGAAATCCAATAGGATGAAATTAAAACAGTTCATAATTATACACCCTACTTAGTGGGAGTAAGGGACAATAAAATGAATTTGTAAGAAATTATATATTCTAACAGAATATTACTCTGTTGTGTTATGGAGCAATCAGGTTCTAAACAAATGCACAATAATACGAATCGACGACCTATTTCCCAGAGTCGTATATCTCTCTGAAGTTCATTATGGGTTCGATAATATTTTTATGCTGTTGATAAGGGAAAACGGCATTTATACGCTCTATAAGGATATTGGATATACCATGTCTGAGGCAGAGATGGTGCATTTCAATAATACTCTTGATATGTGGGGTAAGGATTTCGTAAGTTTTAAGAATAATTCAATTGTTCAGATCATTCTGCCAGAATCATTTCAGGACTTTATTGATGGAATCAATAATATTGGGGGAGCACGAATCAGTCCTGCAGTCTTAATTCTTGAAGGAAACATGTACCTACAGATTGAATTTGACGAATCGGTAAATTTTGAGGTGTCCAGAAAAATACTTGATATTGGAAGGACGATGAATGGTTTTACCATAACACCAGTCTATTATGGTAAACAAAGTCAGGAATCCACCTTCCTGTTTACCATGTATCTGGAAAATGAAGACAAAAGTTCAAACATGCAGGTTGTATGTACAAAATGGCAGATCACAACAGAAGAAAGAGTGGAACAAAACATGGGTGTTTTTCAAAATACGGGAATTTTTCTTCCAAAGTACTTTGGGAATGAAAACTGTGTTGTTCTCCTCTTTCGAGGGAATGAGGCTGAGATGTTGGGAGATTTTGATTATAAACTTATAAACAAAAAA
>JAKAYH010000278.1 GCA_021826835.1 Thermoplasmata archaeon
CTTCTTATGGCAAATGAAGATCAAAAATCATGGAAAGATTCCTATACTGCAATAGAAAGGCTCGTACTTCCCCCAGATACGAATATTTTCAATGCTTTATATGGTGGAAGACTGGTGGAGTGGATTGATAACGTCGCTTCAATAGTTTCTTTCAAACACTCCAGAAGGAGAACTGTAACAGGAAGCATGGACAGTATATTCTTCCTTTCGCAAATCCGAATGGGAGATATAGTAACAATGAAAGGAAGAATAAATTATGTTGGAAAAACTACAATGGAAATAGAAGTTGACGTGTTCTCTGAAGAATCCCTTACGGGAGAAAGGAAATTTGCCACAAAGGCATACCTGACCTATGTTGCAATTGATCAAAACGGTAAAGCTACCTTAGTTCCGAGATTAAAACTGGAAACGGAAGATGATCAAAGACGGTTTAAGGAAGGAGAGGAAAGGAGCAGGATTAGAACAGAAAGGCTAAATGTAGTCAAGGAAGAAGCAAAAGTCTACGACCTTTCTTAAGTATTTGTCAACAAGTAAAATAACCTTATAAATTTTAATTGTACGATTAAATAGACTATATTAAATTTCTTTGATAATCCCACATAATTAATAATATGATTAAATCAGGGACAGATGAATTTAGAAATATTTGTCTCTGTGAAAACTATGGCAAGCTCAAACACTACGATACAGGATATTTTTCAAAGGGGGTTTGAGGTTGTAATATCTGTATCGGCAATAATTATTGCACTTCTCTGGATACCTATTGCGCTGGGTTTTTTCAGTTCTGATGAACAGAAAAGATACGACTCAAAAAACAGGGTCAAATATGCAGCACTTGGAACCATAATTTATATTTTGGCAATTAGTGGTTTCATTTACGGAATATTCAATTTTATTGCTACTGGTGCATGATTTTTGTCTTTCAACATAATATCCTTCCTATCCCCACTTGGAAGTTTTTTACTGTCAGCAGAAATAGCATCCTCGGCAGGATTATGGCAGCTCATTATTACATATGGACTTGGGCAACCGTACGCATTTCCATACTCATCATCGGATCTTACAATTATCACACCGCTTTTTAAGCATATTACAAATGAATTGGCGATTCCCATAGCACTTTCTGCTATTTTCCTAAGTTCCATAAAAATCATGATGACACGAAAAGGCGAAGATCTGAATAGAATATTCTGGAGAATGAGTTTGGGTATTCTTCTGTTCTTTTTATCCCTGGACATAAGTAAGTATATCCTCGAATTCTCATATCTTGTATTTAATAGTGTCTGGGCATATGGGTCAATAAACTGGATGTCCATAATGACATCCAGTGAAATTATGTCCTATTTGAGCAATATGGCATCTGGTGGTAATACACTTTCAGCGCTTCTTCTCTCTTCAGGATATTTCGCTGCAACCTTTATACTCCTCAGTTTTCTAATGTTAAGAGATGCACTAATCATAGTTTTCATCATTCTATTGCCGATCGTTTCATTACTTATGGTGGTTACTGAGTTATATGAGAGAATGTTACAACTATGGGTTATGTTTATCGAATTATCACTTATCCCATTCCCTATTGCTATTGCCCTATACCTTAGCTCCATTTATTCAGACGTCTTCTTTATGCATCTTGCGTTTCTGTGGGCTGCTTGTCTTATCCCTTCCATATTTATGACTAAAGGTGGTCTGTTCAGAAATCTCATGAGTTTGGATATACTATCGGGTGTTAGTCTTCTTGGAAACAGAATGCAAGTTGTCACTGATAGAATACCAAATGTACACTTGGGAAATTTTTCCATAGGCGGAGAGCAATCTGGGAATATTGGTGGAAAAAATACCTACCATTTCAATATTAATGATCTCATGAAAAAAGATGTGGAATATAGAAGGACGATGGAATAGGAGACCTTCGATTAATAGTGAGGAAAATGGTGCTAAACGACATGCTTGATGATGATAGGACTGCTTAATGGATTTAAGGATTTAAAGAAAAATGTGAAAAATTTGAGAGGTTATATTGGTAACTATATACACAGCTTCTAAGGCTCCACAAAGATTAGCGAATTTCATTTGAGATCGTGTATTGAGGAGAGCTGGTCAATATTAAAATAGGTGAAACGAAAATGAATATTGATATTAAAAATGTTAAAATGTTAAGATACGAAAAAGGGATCTTCTTTAACCATAGATTCAACCGTACAATTATGAAGGGAGTTAGGCACGGTGGAATCGTATGAATAATAGTGGTGATATTGGGAATTTACCCCCAAATCTAAATCACAGAGAGCGTAATGCCCGGAACCCTAATCTGGAGGTGTACGTGATTGCTATTGCCCTAACAGCAATATTGCTAAATTTCAGCGACGATTTCATGCCTTATGTTTTAAGGATTCCGACAATAATCATAGTTGTTGCCATAATTGCTGCGGTTTCTTGTTCTGTTCTAATATCCAGGTATTTCAGAACTCGAGCAATTATTTTGGTTAAGGATAGTCATGAGACAAAGTTCAATACACTGAAAATAAACAAAGATACAGAAATTGTGGGGATAGAGGTCCTTCCACATGCAATAGGAAATATGACACTTAGGGAGCAAACCCTTTTCAAAAGTTCTTTTTCAAAAATATGGATGCGAATGCCTGATAATTTAATACTTATATCAATGAACTTTAACAATGCCGATATCCCTGTAAATGAACAAAACACCGCTATGGAATCATATTCGACCATGATAAAGAACATTATGGGGAACACATTCTATTTTAGACACTTTATCCTTTTAAAAAAGGAGACCGGCGTTGATAAAAAAGGAAAAACCCATTCAGATATAGTTACAATTGAAGAACAGTTAGCATCCATAGGTATGGAATTTAAGCGAACGCCCCCTTCACTTCTGGAGAAATTATGGAGGGAATTTCCTTGAAGAAACGCTCAATAAATCCGATCAAGGTTCGTATCTATAAATCATATTTCCACTCAAATAGATACAAATCACACATTCGAATTTCAGATTCCAAACCCGCCAATACTTTGGATATTTCGCAATTTATCAATGCCTTATCCGTTCCTCTAGATGTAGTATATTCACTTGATAAATTAAAAAAAGACAGTAAGATTTTTGGAAGGATAAGGGCAGCTAAAAGGGCAAACCTTATGTCTGAAAAAAAGAAGCATCCTCAGAATCCATCGCAACGCCTTGTTGCTGAAGAAAAATATGCAAGCAAAATTTATGAAATAAATTCCAGTGAAACTGGTTCAATATATCAAGGTATATTCACAATATCACCTGAAAGTACTAATCCGGTAAAACTTAGAGAATATACCTTTAGGATAAGGAATTCCTTGGAGCTTATGGGTGCATCACTAAATTTGAAAAAGAGATTTCCCAGATCCTATTTGGGAAAACTAAATTCTTTTAATTTTGTAAAAGCCGATAGATATCTGATTGACAGCCAATCACTGGTTTGTCTCATACCATGGTTCACTGATTCAGTTCCTGATACGTCTGGGATCTTAATCGGACTCGATTCATATTCAGGAAAACCCATCTTTCTAAATCTATGGGCAAGGTCTTCATTTAATTCCATAATCCTTGGTGAAATAGGATCGGGAAAAAGCTATTTTACAAAAACTATCCTTCTGAGAAATTTGTTATTGGATCTTGCTGACGAAATATATATTTTTGATCCAATGAATGAATATTTTTTAGGTAAAAGTCTAGCGCCATATTCGGATGTGGAAATAATCTCCTTTAGTGAAGATACTGCGAACAAAATTTTATTGACATCTAACGCAAATAAAAATAAAATTATTAGAATATTTCGATTCATGGAGAATGCCAAAACCGAAAGTAATTTCCTCTTGTGTCTTTCAGAGATGTTCGATTCAATCAAAAAATCTGAATCAAAGAGAAAACTGATGATTATTGATGAGGCACATCTTCTATTAAGATACGATAAAACCATGAAGTTGTTTGGAGAAATTGTAAGATCGTCAAGGCATTATCTTACTTCAGTTTTTTCCATATCACAGGGAATTGGTGAGTTTTTATCCAGTCAGGGTGGACAATCCATATTTGAGAATTCAATCAATGTTTTCATATTTAGAAATAAATTCTGGGAAAATCTTAGGGATACTGGGATAGACCCCGCAGAATACGGTTATTTGGATTTTAAGAACCTCTCGGGAGGAAAAGGCGAGTCTTATTCTGAATTCTTCTATTATACAAATGGAAATTTGAGAAAACTGGCTTACATTTCAACTGACTTTGAAAAAAACTTCATA
>JAKAYH010000279.1 GCA_021826835.1 Thermoplasmata archaeon
CAACTTTACAATACCCACAACAACCCTGAATTCAGGCACGGACTATTACATAAATGTCTACGACGCTGCCGGCTCCACTACTGAGTGGGGATACACATCATCTCCAAGCATCGATAATGGCGCAGTACAGGACTACTGGTACAGTGGAAGCACGCTTGAGAACGACAACAGTTACCCCGACATCTTTTCTTTGGGGTACGCTTAAAATTAATTTTTTAACTTCCTTTTTTTCATTTTTTTTGAATTCTGACGAGATATTATTTTGATAAATAACGTGAATCATGAGGATATTGGGCAACCCACTAGTTGGAATCCCCGCATTATATTGAAAGCGGAAAGGCCAGGAAATAATGCAATCAAAATTGAGGTTGATATCAGAAAATTCAAGCATGAAGTATGTTGTAGAACGGGAATCCTGTGATATTTGAGCAATGAATAGACCGGCTTAACTAGAATTGGCACTATCGAGTGTTCAGATAATTATCTGAATATGGCTACCATCTCACTCTTAATAAGCCCGCTTCCTGGCATCCATTCCCCTAAATATATTAGAAAAATTCAATCCCACTCCATGGAAACAACAATGAGCCAGTCTGCCAGCATAAAAAGGTTTATTGAACTGGTTGAGGTGGAATAACCTCAATCACGTCTGAAAAATTGATGAAAACCTTCCACTTTTCAAATCTTCTAACCGCACCAAAAACAATTTTTGAAAAATCATGGAAGCTGCTTTTGGGAACCACAAAGGCAAAATTGAAGCTCTTTCCAACGAGTTTCTCAGGAGCACCAAGTATTGGAATCTCAAATCTGTCGGCCTCCTGGCTAAAATAATTTATGAGTTCATTTGTGAAGGTTGCCTCATATATGCGATCCTCAGCTGATACCACCTTTACGTCATCCCTCTTGCTCAGGAGGTTGTTTGCATCCTTGAAAAGTGCCCTCGTTTCAGAATCTCCAATCTTACGAATCTGCCTGTTCCACATGACTCCCATTGAAAGAATTATCGGATCTTTTGTTATGCTGAGAAATTCCGGGGGAATTGATGCGGAAAGTTCAACATATTGCAGATCTACGGTCCTGGCAATGTTCCTGAAACTGTCCAGGAACCCGTTGGCATGACCAAGAAAATCTATCTGGAGATTACTCAGGTTTTCAGACATCTCTGTAATTATCTCTGTAAGTCCCTGCAGGTCAACCCTGTGAAACCTGAAAATATATTTCACCCTGTAACTCTTCAAGAAGATTGCATCCATTATGGTGGAATTCAAAGCCATGATTTTCTTGTGGAGCTGGAACATTTTCAATCCAGTTACGTCGATTTTATCCGAAAAATAATAATCCTTCATATTAACATTCTTGATTTCTTCTGAATTTTTCTGCCTCCTTCCATTTAGCACCAGGATCCCACTATCTCCCTTGTACCTTATCCTTCCCACAACATTGTATTCTGAGCCTCCGATTCCACTTACCTGTTCCTCAGAGTCAAAGCTAAGCTCGCACCTAAAGTCAAGAATTTTTTCGAAATCCTTTATTATCATGCATGGACAACGAATACATGGATAAATATATTTATAGATCATTCGTGTTCTTTGTACAATAATTCGAAGGTGTTTTCTGAGGATGAAATTTAATGCTGAAAAAATACTGGAAGTGATGGAGGAATACGGCGTAATAGGTGACGAGGACTATGGAGGTGATGGGAGTGACGGTGAATTCGTATTGCTCGGAATCATTTATGGCCTATTCATATCCTCTCATGAAGCGATATCCCGCCTCAAGCGTGAAGATATGGAAATTTTCAAATTTGGGGAGTTTTCTTATGTAGTATGGCTGCGGGAAGATGAGGAAGTTGATCTAGATGATGTTGTTGAATGGGACTCTATTCCTGCTGCGATGGAAGGACCCTTTACTGACAGTGAGATCCTCGGTCTTATAAACGGTGGTTCTATTTAGAGTCCCGGTAATCGAATAGATTTAATAGCATAATATCAATTCATGCTTTAATGAAAGAAGTATATAAGGAAGATTCAGCAGTGAGCGAGATTATTGGTGCTATTCTTCTCTTTGCAATCGCAAGTGTCCTCCTGACCTCATTCATATTATGGTATGTGCCAAGTACGGGTACAAATAACGATATTACGTATCAATCTGGAACACAGCAGTCTTTTGCGTCTCTCGATTCAAAATTATTAAGTCCCTCACTCACTACAGGGAGCGCTATCTCACAGAGTTTTCCTTTAGGGATATCTGGAACACCACCATTTACTCCTTCTCAAAGCACGAATCTTTATTATTCTCACAATTTCAATGGAAGTCTGACTTATGATTTTACTGTAAATTACAACAATATTGTCACAAAGAAGACACTTAATGTAGCTGCGTGTGCAAATGCTAGCTCTTCTAGTGTTCTTAACAATATTGAAGTGAATAACCAATTCACTTATTCTATAAATTTTATCGAAAGTGGGCTTTCGTCAGGTTATTTTTGGACAGTCGTAATCTCGGGAGAGAGTTATAGTTCTTCAGGAACACTTATAAGTGCATCCTTTCCGGACGGAACATACGGTTATAAAATATCTACAGATTCAACACAGCAAATAAGTACGACTGAAGGTTCAGTGGTAGTTAATGGTAGCAATGTAAACATACCCGTATCTTTTTATAGTTCATCACTTAATGGGATACTTGCAGAAAATAACGGTACGGCTGGAGCGATAACTCCAATAAATAGTGAAAATCAGATTCCTGACAGTACATCAAGTAGTAATAACTTTGGAGCAGGCACATTGAGTAACTGGCTAACGAATATCACCAACACCTCGCTACCTGGCGATCCTAATTATTTAGGCGCACAACAGTTTGATATTTATTCGAGTAGTGTAACTGCCACATATTATACATTTTACATACTTCCAAGCGATGATTATATGGTAGATTGCATTCAAGGAGGTTATACGATTTATTCATATATAAGCAAGCAACCATTCGGTGCCAATTTAACTGTTGTGAATGTTACAAGTGGTTCAAATCTTCAACAAAGTTTTGTACCAATAAAATTACCAAAACCCCTCACCTTACACGAGGGGTCATATTATTTGAATTTTTTGGAAACTGTAAATAACCCTGAACACAAATACAAATACAATGGGTATGAACCAATAGGAGCAACAAACGGTACGACTGGGAATTTACTGACAAGCCAAAATGCTCAATGGGAGTACGGACCTACCGAATTCATAGGCACAATGAGCAATCCTGAATATTCATTGGGGGTGGGAAACGCCATAAGTTATTCAGCCAAGTATTGGGAACAAACAGGAAGTTTATCTAGTCTCCCGTTTGAACAAAGCCACGGCTATTATTACGAGGCTGATAATTTTAGCATAACATCTACTAACGAGGTAATTGGATCATCCAATCCTTACGACTTTACCATAGGATACAATCTTACAAGCAATCCTACCACTTATAATGTCATCTTTGTACCTGAAGGACTGAATTCCTCAAGTCAATGGAACGTTACAATTAACGGACAGAAGATAAATAGTTCCAAAGATGGATCGAACATAACCTTTAAATTGCCTATTGGGGTCTACCAATACTCTGTAAATTCCTCTTCATTAATGCTCGGCGATCCTTCAATTGGAACAGTTAATGTGACGTCATCGGGTGCAGTAGAAGTTCCAATTAAATTCAGTAGGCCAAGGAATTCGGACCCACTTTATTATGGGATAAGCAATGATCAATCAGGAGGAGTAACCCAAGATTTTTACATTCCTCCCGGTGGTAGTAGGATAAACTTCCTTTGCTTATATTTATTCAACTTCACGGCTCCACCTGCCCATTATAAATCAGGCTATATAAACGATACAATTCAAATCGAAATAGAAAGCACATCTGGGCACCAAGTATATAATATCTCTCCTCTAAATGAGAAAATTTATAATTCTGGTTGGAACAGGTTTTATCTAAAGAGAAATGGCTATTACAATTTCGCGCAAGGTGAATACGAACTGAAGGTGTCCGATGATAACGGTTCAAATAATATAATCGGATGGGGATTCGCAACGACTGGTGGATACGATAATTATCTACAAAAAGACGCTCCCAACTCATTAACGGGAATAAAAAATACCCCACGTAATTCAAATATAACTGGATTCAATAATGGAATAGTTACACCCGTTTCAAACCAGGTATTTCTATACTCGATCGGTTATTATAATTTAACCGTTTCAAATCAAACGGTTTAGATCGG
>JAKAYH010000280.1 GCA_021826835.1 Thermoplasmata archaeon
CCGATCTCTTAGCTTTCTAATTCTGTTTAAAAATAGTAGAATATTGTAATCTATATTGGATAGCTTTGATTTAATTTTCTGATAGCTTGATTTTGAGTTTAATTCAACATCGTTAAAAGGAACTACTATTAGTGTTTCGCTTGCCTTCAGATCGTTCCGTTTCTCAATTTTATTGGGCAATACATAATCACTAATAGAGAAAGAAAATTCACCAGAGTAAATTTTTGGGGTTTTTGTATAGGCATAAACAGACTTAAAACCAATTCCAAACTTCCCTATCATACCTCGTTCTTCTGTTTTTGTGGTATTGACAATACCACAAATTCCTTCGACATCTTTTAAATCAAATGGATCACCATTATGTCTAAACTCTAATCTATCCTCATAAAGCTCTATCTTAGCATAGAATGTATTTTCAGTTTTAGATTTCATATATCTTCTTTCACTAGAATCCTCCGCGTTTTGAAGCAATTCATACAGAAAATGAGTACTTTCTTTATATGAATCAGCTAGCAACACTTTTGCATAATTGTGAACTTCAGTCCCATATTTTTCTCTATTTTTTTTGCATATGCTTTCATAATCTATTTCCGACATAAATAATCGCCTCAGGAGATCAAAATTATAGCTTCTAAACTGAAAGAATAAGATAAGTTTTGAAGTTTCTTTAACTCTCTTATTTTCTCCTCCGTTAGTTTTTGATCTTTTTCTATTTTTGCGTTTGTCAGCTTTATGTAATTTTCATCTGGAGTCTTTCCATCAGCTCTTCTGTTCCTTTTGTGATTCTCTATCTCCTTTTCTTTTTTAATTTTTCGTTGCTTAGTTGAATTTTCTAGTGCTGTTATTCTTGCACTTAGTAAGGAACTATTTTCTTGTGACATTATTTCTCTTTCTCGTTCTAAAAAATCAGTCAACTTCTCTCTAGATTTATTCAGAACGTCTTGGAGAGATGAAATATGTATTGTATCAGTAATTTCTTTTGTTTTGCAATCTGATAGCGTTCTCGGGAGCTCTTCATAATCCAAATTAGCCGATATCTCTTCACCTTCAAGATTGATAGGTATTCCGATTAATTGAATCTGGTTTCTCAATCCTTCAAATTTAACTTGATATATTGATACTAGTGCCTTATCATTTTGGGTTTGTAATTCCTTGATAATTGGTGAGAATTGAAACACCCTTTTTAAAGAATTTTTCTCTTTCAATCTCTCTGTCACAAATCTGGACCAATATCCAGTTGGAGGTAAAAAGACACAACTGTTGTAAGTTTCCGCAATCGTTCCATTAAATACAACTGATACTGGTCCTGGTGTTTTTAGAATAGGTTTCAATTCTACATTACCTCTTTTACCTTCCTTCGTTCTGAGAAATGTTTCAATTTCTCCCCTCATTTCTTTTGACAATGTCATAATACTAACATTCTCATCTTCACTGGAAAGAGAACAGTTTTCATAGTTTTCTAAAAATAATTTACTTAACTGAATCGCATCTTCTGGTTTCACAAAACCACTCTTTTCTAACTCATTTATTGGCTTAGAGAGAAAATCGTCGTGAAGTAGTTCCTTTCGTCTGTCATCAAATGATTGCATTTCTAGCTTTTTATTTTCCACGGCCTTTCTAATTCTTTCTTGGCGTTCCTCTATCTCAGCGTCTGTCAATTTTTCAGACAATAAGTCCTGTTGAAAATCTGATATCTGATTTCCCATAATGGGTTCTAACGCCCCAACTCCATCTTCTACTAATCTTATCCTTTTATAAAGTCTATCATAAATTTGTTCGTCAACCGTACTTTTTATAAAGAGATTAACCACTATAATCTTATCAGAAGTTTGACCAAATCTATCCACTCTCCCAATTCTTTGTTCTATTCTCATAGGATTATAAGGTAGATCATAATTAATAATAGTGTTACAAAATTGAAAGTCTAGACCCTCTCCCCCAACTTCACTGGACAACAAGATTTTAAAGGTTCCATCTTTAAATTTCCGAATTATTTCTTCTCTGCCCTCTTCTCCGTTGCTTGTCATAGGTATCCCTCCATGAATCATTCCGACAGAATACCCATCACTCTCAAGTCTTTTTTTGAGATATTCTAATGTTTTAATAAAAAAAGAAAAAACTATGACCTGTTTATTATTGTTCCTTTCATAAAATTCTTCTAACAGCCTCTTAAACTGACTATACTTGCTGTCGTTTATCTCCAATTTTTTAGCCTTTTGCAATAAATATTTGAACTTTTCTATCAGTTCAGGTCCAATTTCTGTTGTATTAGTGGTAAAATCATCTTCAATTAAATCCTCATCCTCTGTCGAGGGCTCCTTTTCGACCTTACCACTCTTGATGGCAGACTTTAGATATTCACATGTAGCTGGAATACTGCTACTTATCATTCTTCTATGGGTGTTCATTATTAAACTTAGTATCGAATCATCATATCCTTTTTCAGTGAAGTAATTATTTATGGCACCAAGAAACTCATCTTGAAAATTCAACTCCTCTTCGGTTAATTGAATAGGTAGTTCTTTCGCCTCTCTTTTTATTTGATGCTCTATCGCTTCTCTCTTTCTAGTTCTCGTGAATGAGCTGTATAGGGGGTTTAGGCTAGAAAATAATCTTTCATATTTTACTGCCTCCTTGGTGTTAAATTTATCATCATCTTCTAGCCTCATACGAAAATCATCTAACCACTCTCGCTTTAAGAGTGTACTTCCAATATCATCAACTTCCATCTCTTTTAATACATCTTTGATTTTATCTCTCGATTCCGGGAATTCGTATATCAAACGAATAATTTGGTTAATCTTTTTAACTGGATTTTGTAAATTCTGGAAAATAACTTGATCTTCGAAAACTCTCGGGTTCAGGATGTGTAGTTGATTATATAAATCGCTATCATTCAAATTTAGTGGGGTTGCAGATAACATCAGCATCATTTCGCTTGTTTGGGATAGTTCCATACCAAGATTATAACTATTAGTTCCACTATTTCTTAAATGATGTGCTTCGTCTATAACTGTCATGCCAAAGATTGGATCAACTCTTTCTTCAGTTATACTTTTTAGTAATGTTCTTGGTTTTTCTGTTCTAAAAAGTTGTAGACCGACTATTGAGAAACGATACAGTTCTTTGGGATAACCTTCGGTTTTTATTCCTCTTAACATTTCTAATATTGTTTTTCCATCATGAACAAAAAAATCCAAGTTAAATCTCTCCTTCATCTCCCTTCTCCATTTTTGAGTTATAGAATTTGGACATATGACTATAATAGGTGTTGAAGAATCTAAACGGTTCCTTGCTATTAATTCGTTTATTATAATCCCTGTCTCTATTGTTTTACCAACACCCACTTCATCTGCTATAAACAGTCTTTCGTCGGAACCAAGGGATAGAAATTTCAATAAAGGTTTAAATTGATATGGATTAAAAGTAGTCTTGCTCCCTAAATAACTATAAAGATTATTCTCAAGAGGCAGTGCAAGCCTTAGCCAAGTATGAAGCAGCTTATAATCATCTGAGTTTCCAAAGTTTTCAGAATCAAAATCTTCCTTAATTCTTTCCTCAATTTCTATCAGTCTTTCTAAATCTCTTTCAGGGATGGTAACTTGTTTTCCATCGAATGTAACCCGATACTGTATTTCTTTCTTTCCAATAATTACTTCATTTACCGTTCCAATCTTGTTTGAAGTTTTGTTAATTACATTGTCACCTTTTTGAAATTTAGACTCTTGCTTTTCCATTTTATCACCGTTTACTGTTATTTTCACGTTCCCTTGTCTAAGGTTACTGTTTAAAGAAATGTGTGTGTTCCTCCAATCTAATGGTTATTTTTTAAATCTATCCACAATTTATTCTTTTAATTTATCTCATTGGACTCGCAGTAATCTTCTTATTTCTAACTAATATCATTATGCATTAAACACTTTCAATATATAAATCTTCGGTTTACGAAGTTCTTAATGATAGTTAGTTCTGCTAACTTGCACCATCATATAACATTTTATCATAGATCGATGTAAGACATACTTAGTAAAAATAAAGTTTATGTAACATTATACCCACAAATATGGTGATAACGTGACATAGATTTAAAATAAAAATCTTAAGGACTTCAATAAGTGAAGAATCTTATTGAATCAAGAGACTATCGCAGCATTTTATCAATTATGGAAGTTTAACTCACCTGATGTTATTTTTTTTCAGCGAATATATGACTGTATTGCTTCTTTATGCTGGTTATGTAAACGTCCCTT
>JAKAYH010000281.1 GCA_021826835.1 Thermoplasmata archaeon
TGAAAAGCTATCTTCATCGAATTACGGCTTTTATTTCGATGAATTTGGTATAATTGTTTTGAAATATGAATATTCTGGACCACAGCTGATGATGGTCAATGGGAGCCTTGTTTATGGGTAATGTTTTCAATTGTGTAATCCATATTTTCCGAAATAAACATGATCAGTCTGTTCTCTTCAGATTCTCCATTACCATCCTTATACCTTCATCCAGCTTTATAGGATTTTCCGGCAATGGGTTTTTTGCGAACAGGGATGGAGCCTCCTTCAGAAGGAAGGGCTGATCAGTTCTCTTTACTTTCTTTCCCGTAATGTATTCCACTTTTTTTATGAGATCATTGATGCTGGTACCTATTCCCGTCCCTATCTCATATTCGCCTGGAGAAACTTTTCCATTTACAATGTCAACCACGCAATTTACAAGATCATTTACATGGACGAAATCCCTTACCTGGTCTCCTCCCCCGTAAACAGGTATCTCTTCTCCCGTGAGTGCTGCTTTTGTGAAGAGATAAACGGCTCCTTTTCTTGAGGTTTCTCCGTATGTGTTGAAAAGTTTCAATATAACTGATTTGATGGAATACAGGTTCTTGTAGAGAATGATCCATTCCAGTCCCTCCTTTTTGGAAAGCGAATATGGATTGGTTGGTTCATCAATGGAACCTGAAGTGGGAAAGACGAAGATTGATTTGTCAACTCTGGCTTTTTCCAGGAACCTTACAGTTAGAGCAAGACCATCCTGGAAATATTCGTATGGCGCATTTATTGAATTCCCGATCAGTGTTCTTGCACCAAAGTGCAGTATAACGTCATACTTTCTCTCTGGAATGGTATCTCCGAGATCCACACCATCTATGTCATAACCGGAATCCTATAGGGATCTGTATATCTGGGTGCCTATGAAACCTTTATGCCCTGTTAGAAGAATTTTTGTGATATGTAATGGAACCGTCTGATAAATATTGATTGTTGATCAGTCAATTTCAACGTAAGCCGGCATTTTCTGATTTCTTATTGTAGTATGCTTTCAATATTAATTCGTCCACATCTATTCTGTTCTCTGATTCTATTATTTCATTATAGAGTTTTTCAGCGCTAACAGACATTTCCCTGATCTTTTTCCTGTTTTCTGATAATCTCTTTATATTTTCATCGAACTCATCCGGTTGGCAAATGACAATTGAATCTGATATATTGTAATCCTCAAAGCCCCTTACCCCTATGGGTGTGCTTAATATGGGCAACCCATGGGCAAGGTAGTCTACCATCTTGAGATTTCTCCCGCTACCTTCAGTCACCGGGTTCAATGCAAGAAAGCACCTGCTCATAATTTCACTTTTTTTAGAATCGTCCACGACCCCATGAAACACCATGTTTTTCATTTTGGACCCCTTCGTTGGTTTTGCGCTTCCAATTATTTCGAATGTGAATTCTGGATTTTTAGATGCCATATCCTGAATTCTGTTGAGAGCTGCGTTATTTGGAGAATATACGGAACCGATGAACACAATGCTATTCGAATTCTCTCCCCTCCATTGCATTGCGCCTTTGTCAATTTCATGTGGTGCATAAAACAATTTCTTTTCATCCACACCGTAGATTTCACTGAAACTCTTCATGTCTTTTTTAGTTACCGAAATTACTATATCCGATCTGGCCAGAAGTTCACCTTCTATCCTTTCGCATTCGCCCTGGAAGATATTGCCTTTTCTGAGTACATATTCAATATTGTGGGCATCGTAAACTACCAGCTTGTCATTTAAATCGTCTTTTACAAGCGGGTATTGCCACGGACCTTCGAAAATGATTATTTCTGATGATTTTACCAGTTCCTTCAGCCGGTTTACGTATTTCTTTCTGAGATATTTTCCCCTTGAGATTAAAATTTCAAGTGAACGTTTTCCTTTGATAAATGCAAGTCCGGTGAGTAAAAGCGATCTATACTGTTCCGCATATTCGGATTTTTCGTCGTTGAAAACTGCTCCTGCAACAGATATGATCTTACGGTTTAGCTTATTGATAAGGACATGACATCTGAGTGAATACGCGCTGGAGTATTCTGGCAATATTCTTCCGTGAGCAATCTGAATTACATTTAGATTCAGATATGTAGAAAGAGTTTCTTTTTTGAAATTGTTTGAACTAGGAACTTCAGTTCTTTGCACAAGATGTGTATAATAAATAGAGAATAAAACTTGGGTTTGTAACTTCAAAATCGCTCATTCTATGAGTTAGGAATGCATTTGCTTAATTCTAATAGGGGTGTTTAGTTTTGAAATTTCATCAAACTTATAACCAAATTTTTGGTTTAAATACGCCCTTCCCGCTATACCCCTATAATGATAGCGAAGCTTTCCATTCCCTATAGATTGGCCCGTCAAACTTCCTATCCTATAGCTTATTTCGCCTATGCGATTAGATGTTAAACCCAATCTCAATAATAAATCAATGTCTTCCATACCATTTATATATGTTTCGTCGTAAACATGTCCATTCATCTTTTTACACAGTTGCCCATTAATAGTTACAAAAGAACCGGCGAAATCAAATTCTATTAGAGGACTTATTAAAAGTTTCTGGATTAATCTTTTTAATGTCCCTCTTTCTTTACTATAGAATTTATATCTGATTTTATAACGTCTTTCTATTTTATAGTCTTTTTTGAATCTCCCCATAATAAAAAGTGCAAATTTTACTGATTTTCTATACCTACTGATATAACCAGATGAGGTTACCCCGGCCCTTGCAATATCGTACTTATCTGTGTCCAAAGAAAGCAGTTCTTCTTTCAGTATCTCAACTTCGTCAACTTTGTACATATCGTCATTAGATACAATAATCCATTTGGGATTGTATTCCATTGCTTTTCTTATTCCATTATTCACACTACGTGAAAAATTGAAATATGGGTCCGGGAGCTCACCACTTTCTACGAATATTGTTTTACACCCCCTAAAAATAGATTCTCTGCAATTTTTTGAAAATTTTCCATTTACATCTGATGTTGGAATTACAATGATAATGTCATTTGAACCTTCAAACTTATGCAAATAAGTACAACCTTTTGGTCTCTCCTTCATCCAATCAATTAAATCATCAGTCTTCTTAAAACTGGAGAAAAAGGTTTCCAGGTCGCACACCTTATTACTTAAGAATAACTTATTACGGTAGTCGGATAGACTGAAGAAAAGTTGATTCGATGATTCTTCTTTGGCAGAGTGTTTTCTGCTAATTCTTAAAGGATAACTTTTGTTTTTTTTACCTTCGTTGGGTGGAGTCATCAAACTATCAGCCTTCATATAATTTAATTTCTTTAAAACATTTCCGTAAGTTAAGAATACGCTAACTATAGCAATTGGAATAGTTATGATTCAAATCTTTGAGAGCATATCTCTGGCATCGACAACGCACTTATTGAATCCAAACAGTTTACAGAGAGACCGAACTATTCGTGGATACAAGGAAGAAAGACGATTGAGAATTTCTATAAACCCAAGTTTCGTGCAAATATCAAAATCCGTTTAACTCTGAGAAATTCGTAATATGGCTGATTTTCAATCATGTGAACGGTCATCACAAGTCAGTTTTCATAGGTTTTTAGTAATTGCCCATTATATTTTCCATTCGGTTTTTGTTCTTACGAACAAAGGTGCCACAATAAAAATTACGTTACCACCATATAAATTTCTTTCAACCTTAGAGCGTGTGATTCCAAAGAATACTTTCTCGAATACTTTATTAATTCAGATTCTGTTTTTTTTTCTTTTAATGCGGATATAACATCTTCCCGGCTGAATGATGATAATTTAACGAAATGTGCCATGTCCCCAAGAACCTCATGAAATACTGGAAGATCGTTGACAATAACGTTCGTTCCGCATGCCATAGCCTCGAGAGGTGTGTAACCAAATCCCTCATTGTCAGAAAGGAACACAAATAAGTCAGAAAATGTCATATATTGCCTCAACTTCATAATGTCCAAAGGACCAAGAAATTTGATATTTTTATATTTTTCTGACTTTCTCAGTAGGTCTGAATATCGGTCAGACCATCCCTGTGATGGACCGATATGGTAAAAATTAATTTCTTTGTCACCTCTAATTGCGTCGATTACTATATCAATTCTCTTTCTTGGATTGAAATCACTCACCATCAATATGTTGATCTTGTTATGGTCTGGATAAGGATTTTCAGATTCTGGAAAAAATCTTGAATGATCAATTGAGTGATTGACAACCCTTAT
>JAKAYH010000282.1 GCA_021826835.1 Thermoplasmata archaeon
TAAATTTTGAATCGGAATTCACGGAATTCGAAGTTGATAGTATATATCCGTATTCTGAGGCTAAGGATATAATTTGAGTAGAACTGTAGTATTTCATGCGGTCGTATAACTCAAGTTATACAGCATTCTGGAAGGAATAGGATAAATATTTAAATTGATAAATTATCTCTCCATTAATGGATCATGACGAAAGGGCAAGGCGTGCGAAAATTCTTGAACTAGTTTCTGAATATGTGAAATCAAAACCAGATGAGAAATTCATTGCAGGTGAAACATGGATACGATATGCGGGGCGAGTATTTGACGAAGAAGAATATCTTTCTCTTGTTGATGCTGCACTTGATGGCTGGATAACTGCAGGCCGATATAGCGAAGAATTTGAATTTCAGTTCTCTAAGTACCTTGGTGTAAATTCTTCTCTTATTGTTAATTCTGGTTCTTCTGCAAATCTGGTTGCTCTGTCATCGTTAACGTCAGAAAGCTTGGGCAGAAGCAGATTAAGGCCGGGTGATGAGGTCATTACTGTAGCGGCTGGATTTCCAACAACTGTTAACCCAATCGTACAAAATGGAGCGATCCCTGTTTTTGTTGATATTGAGGAGGGCACATACAATATCAATGTTGATGAAGTTAAATCTGCCATATCCGAGAAAACAAAGGCCATAATGGTGGCCCATACTCTTGGAAATCCATTTGATGTTGACCGAATACTAAAGATTGTTAAGGATTATGGGCTATACCTTGTTGAGGACAATTGCGATGCATTGGGTTCAATATACAAGGGGAAAAAGACCGGTACATTTGGTCATTTTTCAACCTTGAGTTTTTATCCTGCACACCATATAACGATGGGCGAAGGAGGTGCTGTCAATACAAATGATCCAATATTTGAGAGGATTGCGCGTTCTTTCCGAGACTGGGGACGAGATTGTTATTGTGAAACAGGGGCTTCTGATAGCTGTGGAATGAGATTCACACAGAAATTTGGTGAGTTGCCTCTGGGCTATGACCACAAATTTGTTTATTCTCACATCGGATACAATTTAAAGGCTACGGACCTCCAAGCGGCAATAGGTGTAGCTCAACTGAAAAAGGTAGATAAATTCATAGAGGTTCGGAAGAAAAATTTTAATAATCTGTACAATAGATTAAAACAATACCAGGATTATTTTATACTTCCAAAGTCATTACCGGATGCTGAGCCGTCATGGTTCGCGTTTCCTATCAGTATTCGGGAAAGGTCTGGGATTAACAGGAGGGATATTGTCAATTTTCTCGAGAAGAAGAAGATCATGACAAGAATGCTTTTCGCTGGAAATCTGGTAAAGCACCCCGCATATCTGAACGTAACGAAGAGGATCGCTTCGAGCTTAAACGTTACGGATCGTGTGATGAATAACACCTTCTTTGTTGGCATCTACCCTGGAATCACAGAAGAGATGATTGAATATGTAGGCGATGTTTTCGACAATATTATGAGGAAGGTTAAGTGATAACAACAAAAGCTGAAATCCATATGCAGAAAGAAATTAGCGAGAGTTTGTTTCTCATCTCGGTAACACTTCAAAGGTACAAGCAGTGGATCCCTGGAATGTTTATGCAGATCTCACTGAAAGAGAGAACCGCTAGTGAACCATGGCTAGATGGGCACTCGTTTAGTTTCGCAAGTTGGGGAAGTGAAGAAGCTTCGGTGCTTGTTAGAAGGGAGGGGACATTTACTACAGCACTAGTGCAAAGATCAATTGAAGGCTTTACTACATCAGTCAGATATCCTTTCGGAGATTTTATGTTGAACTCAAGTAAAGGCAAAGTTTTCTTAGCTGGTGGAGCTGGTATCTCAGTATTTTTGAGTTATCTGGATTATATTAGTCTTGCAAAAAATGATTTGGAAGAAGTTTTACTGCTTCATACTGCTAAAAGGAAATCCGAAAGCGTGAGGAACATTTACAGCAAGGATATCCCAAATAGCATATATATTATACAATATATAACAAATAGGGACGAATCATCGTACACAGGGAGGCCAACTATATATGATCTAAAAAATGCGATTTCTGATTTAAGCGAAAAGGAGTACTTTGTTTGTGGTCCTCCTGGATTTAATTCATACTGGTACGATCATTTGAAAGAACTTGGGGTTTCTCCGAAATTGGAGCAATGGGAAAATGTGGTGAAGGCAGAATGAAAGTGGTAATTCTTGCTGGAGGTTTAGGAACCCGCATAAGTGAAGAATCGGTCATAAGACCAAAACCAATGGTAGAAATTGGACCAGAGCCTATACTTTGGCACATAATGAAGATTTATTCTTCACAGGGCTTTAACGATTTCATCATTTGCGCCGGTTATAAACAAAACATGATAAAAGATTATTTTGTCTCGTATCTAAGAAGCCATATAGATATTGAGGTCAATTTCCGGGGTAATGATGTAAAGATGCTTAACGAACATAAAGAGGAATGGAAAGTAAAGATCATAGATACTGGTCTTAGTACCATGACAGGTGGAAGAATTAAGCGAATTGAAAAATACATAGACGAAGACGACTTTATGCTGACCTATGGGGACGGCCTTTCAGACATCAATTTAAAAGTGCTTATAGAGTCACATAGGAAAAGCGGGAAGTTTCTCACGGTAACTGCAGTTCAACCAAAAGGCAGGTTCGGTGTTTTGAGCATAGATAAAGGAGAGGTTCTAGATTTTACAGAAAAACCTGCCGGAGATGGCATGTGGATCAATGGGGGATTTTACGTTATGAATCGGGGCGTTTTCGATTACATTGAGGGTGATGATTCAGTCTGGGAACAGGAACCCATGAAGAGACTCGTGAATGAAAGAAAGGTGAATGCCTACAAGCATTGTGGCTTCTGGAGACCCATGGACACAATGACTGACAAGAGGCAACTTGAGGAGATATGGAATTCGGGAAAGGCACCATGGAAGATATGGACGGATTGATGTGGAAACTAAAAAAATCATTATTACCGGAGCCAATGGTTTTATTGGATCAAATTTGACCAGACTGCTTCTGGAAAATGGATATGATATTCATATCACTGTCAGAAGATCGTCAGATCTATGGCGAATAGAGGATATTATGTCTGAAGTGAATACATTTTATGTCGCTAAAGGCTCAAAAGATGAATTTTCAGACATTTTCCTGTCAGTAAAACCTGATTTTTTGATTAACGCCATAGGTGCAGATCAGAAAAAAAATATCAGGGACGAATATTTTACATGGCTTGGAAATTTTCATAGCCTTATTAATATTACAGCAGCGATGAAAAATACGCCAGATACATTTCTCATACAGTTAGGTTCTTCATTCGAATATGGGAGGTCTACGTTGAAAAATAATCCAGTAAATGAGGAGTCGGCCTGTGAACCTGTAAGTGAATATGGCATTACTAAACTCCTGGCAACAGAATACTTAAAGTACTTAGGTAATAATGGGATATTGCGCAGCGCGTGTATCCGTACTTTTAATGTTTATGGCCAATACGATAATCCAGAAAGACTTATCCCGGATATAGTCTTAAAAACACTTAAAAGCTCAAAGGTAGTGTTAAAAAACCCCAAAGTATCTCGCGATTTTATTCACATAACTGACGTTGTTAAGGTCGTTAAATTGATTATGGCTAAAGAGGATCATATAAATGATAACAAATTTGAAGTGCTAAACGTGGGAACGGGTAAGGGTCATACAGTGGAAGAGGTCGCAAATTACGTTAAGGACGTTACTGGTTCCACACTACCAATCGAAGTATGCCCATCGGATATTCATGCAGAAAATTCATTCCCTGGACCAATTGCTGACATAAAAAAGGCTAAATCTGAGCTTGGCTGGGAACCAAGATTCACACTGGAAGAAGGGTTAAAAATAACAGTAGATTGGTTCAAGCAACATACTCAATTATACGAAAAATTATAAGTGAAGTTTGCCTTCCCTCATTCAATGAGAGTTCTAGTTACAGGAGCTGGCGGATACATCGGGAATATTCTTACTGAACTCCTGATAAAGAAAAATCATGAAGTTGTGGCACTCGATCGGTTCCTTTTTGGAGAAACATTGAATAACCATCCCAAGGTCGAAAAGATAAAAGCTGATATTCGTGCGATTCCGGTTGAAGATTTGAAAAATGTAATGAAAGATGTTGATGCAGTCATAGATTTGGCTGCGCTATCGAATGATCCATCCGGTGAGTTGAATGTAGTGAATACCATATCCATAAATCATCTGGGA
>JAKAYH010000283.1 GCA_021826835.1 Thermoplasmata archaeon
TGTCAGCGCTTTGGTAGCTTCAGCAATCAGTCTATATTTTGTGGGTGAGAACATCATAAGGGAATAGATACAGGAATAAAAGCCAACACATAGTATGGCATGTTTTCATGTCTCGAAATGGGTGGTCATGATTTGATTAAAGTTTAAATTGCCTAAGAACTTATATTATTAATAATTTACAGAGTTTTGTCTTAATGCTACATTATTTCATGGACTGATCCAAGTCTTCAATTCTGACTATTTTTTCAAAATCTGAACCGTTTTCTTTTCTCAAGTAATCCAGTACTCTCTTGTGAACCGCCATAAGATATGAAACATGGCCTATCTTCATTGTCTCATCAAACTCATCATAATACGAAAACTCTGTTCCTGAACAATCTTTACGTGTAAATGTTATTCTGCAAAGAGGCACATTTAGGCCAATATTTAGAAGAATATAAAAGTTCCTCAAGTAAAGTTTTTAAGCATTAATTGAAGGCAGATCTGTGAACACTATTGGAAGCATGCATTATTTGGCAAGAGCTAAACAAGCTAATCACTGGCAGGTTCTTATAGTTGAAAATTAACCATTTCCATAAAGTCTACACTAAAATGTGTCTTACAGCTAATATTATGACAGTTTTTGCATCTATTTATTACATTTGAGTGTGAATTGTCATGCTTTTCCTATTAATAATTGTAAAGAGCCATTGTCCCATTGAAATTATAATGGCCAAAATTAGGACCTTAGAAGAGTAATGCTGTTTTTTACAGTTCATATCCATTCCTAAGGTTTCGGCGATTCCCATAATTGCAGATTAGTTTGTGATAAATAAATAATCTAGAGAAACTTCGGTCGCTTCCCGTGACTATTTTTTCAAATTTGGGTGTTTTGATTCTATAAGTTGCATAATCGTTGGAAAAAAGCAGTGCTTCTCTAAGCTTTTGAATTGTTACGTGATCTCACGTTTTGAATATTCAGTATCAAAAGCGATAAAGAGAACGTCTTTCCATTTGATTTCAAAAAGCAAGAGCCGATTATCTATGATGGCTTCAACTGTAAGCATATTGGATAACTCAATAACTCTGCAGTACTTTGCTGCGTTGTGCAGGAGAGAATTTTCAGAAGTATAAACCATTGCATGAATTGACTCTATGCCCGTGAATTTAAAAAAATAGAAATTCTGCATTTTATAGTAAATACTGTTTCTCAATCTGGAGGCATACCATAAAAAAAGTAAAAAAAGGACGTAGTAACCCCATGGAGTATAATACACATAACTTCCATAAAGTATAGAATAGCTTGCTGGAATGAGCTCATATAAATAGATAACAAAATACAAGATTCCAAAGCCAAGAAATCCCCAATAAATTGAGAAAGACCTGGACAAGGAATATGTACGTCTTCTCTTCTTCACCACATTTTTGCCGTATGGCTCACGATATAGTTTATACAATTTCCTTTGTAGAATCTTAGTATAAATGCAGGGGAATATTGCGAGAATAAATATTGTTACACTTGATATTAGACAAAACTGTAGAAACCCAACCTTATAATCTTGGAAATAAATATATACGTAGATAGGTACTCCCAATGCCACGAAAAATGAAAAAAAAGCGAAGAGAAGCAAGATTCCCCAATTCATCTTGTTTTGTTTAAAAAATTCATTGGCGTCGGCTAAACTTCTCCTAAGAATACTGATAATCGGTGATCGTTTTCTGTAAAAAGAGAACATCACTTTCCAGTTCTCTCCCGTAAACTCTAATAAAGTGATCAATACCAGAATAACGGTGAAGATCGCAGTAATCTCAGGCAAGAGGTAAGATATAGAATTCATCCACTATTATCAATATTTAACTATTATAAATTTATTACATAACGATTTCTAATTCTCGCAACTAGAAAAGTGATTCTGCCAAGCATGGTATTCTTTTGGTCAAAGTGAATAGTTGGAACTCGCAATTCCAATGTGAGTACAATTGTTCATTTTTTCACTCTATAGATCATCCGTTGTATGTGCAGATTTAATCTTCTCTAAAGTGGTGTGTTTTCCTCTGAAGATATTCTTTCGACCTGCAGGTATTTGATGCACCGGTACCTCAGACCCTAAGCGCAAAATTTTCTTACCTTGATTCCTAAGCTCTAAAAAAGTGCTTCTTGAATGCCTCCCAGAAAATTCCCTTATTACATTATCATTCAATTCTACGACTTCTCTCACTTCAAAAACTTTCGACACGACATGGTTATCTGCATCGTATAGAGCTAAATAATCAGGTTTTCCTTTCACTCTAATAAATCCCCAAGCTTTGTATTTTCTAACGAATTCCAAGCCGGTGTCTGGCCCAGCATACCTGAATGACTTTAATAAGACAACATCGCTTCCATTTTGAACCACTTCATTAACATCATTATCGTCCTCGGTCAGGTTTGAAGTGTACTCAACAGAGACTTCCACGTGCTCAGATACGAATTCCTTGTCATTTATTCCTGAATCAGCAGATATTTTATCAATCAAGCTGTCCTGTAACTCCTGTCTTTTATCGTCCACAAATTGCCTCAATTTTCTAAGTCTTTCCACAGAAGACAGAAATTCCTCAAGAGCTCCGGGAAAGCTCTCTTTACAGAGAGCTTCAAATACAGATAGATCCTCATGGTCTTGCTCATATCGCCAGATAAATACTGGCCTGTTTGAATCTTCTTTGAATAGAATTAACTTCTTACCGTTGTATAATGCCCCATATTTGCAATGAAGTACACGATAATAAGCATGAACCTGATCATAAGCATGGGTGTCTCCCTCTATTTCAACTACGGGGGACTTTGCATCCAAGATAAAGCAACTACCTTCATTTGACACTTTGTAATCAGCGTACTTTGTTTCATGTCCAACTTGCATTGGTACCTCGATACCAACTTCATCTTCATTTGTCAGGTCATAACCCATCGCTTCCAAAAGCTTTACGACCACTACCTGAGAGAATCTTCTTTCAGACTTGATATCCAGGGTCGCACCATTAATAACTTCTCTGCTTAATTTTTCTGAGCTCAATACTTCTCCACCATCCAGAGAGTAGTACGTTAAGAGACGTAATCAATTTTGCGTTGTCTAGCCATTTTTAGTAGGTTAGTTCCTAGAGATTATTCTTTTAGAACTTACTTGAATGAAGAAAATGGAGAGGATTTTACTACACCTATGACGAATATAAATTTGTCTCTCATTGCACTCATGTCATGGGTACCATGTTGGCGGAATCTCAACTTGTTTAGTTATTACTATCCAGTTGTATTCGTCGAGAAATTTTGTGATTGGCTTCCCCTCTGCTTCAAGAAAATGAATAGTTCTCTTAACAGCCTCAATTTTAGAGGCTTCGGTTATATTTTTCAAATTCCCCTCATACAACGTTTTTAGATTCAAAGAGAGCTTAGAGGAAATCATTCCATCTTCATCTCGAAGTGATCTTGCAATTATTTGCATCTTGCCAAGGAAAAACATATATGCACTCGGGCCGTAAGTTATCTTCTGGTTCTTTAGATAATACATTCTTATCTCATTATCCCACATCACGAAGAGGTCAGGCTTGATTATATGGAGTATCTTTGATACGCCGGTATCATTGATGCTGTGTATTTCGTCTAGGCAATTATACAAATCCGTAATTCTTTCCCTAGCGTGCGTATCACTCAGGTCCAATTCGAGGAGTGAATTGGGAAGTACTTCTAGCAACGTTTTTACCTTGCTGTTGTACTTTTCATTTATCCACGTGGAAACATTCGTGGAAGACACCCTCATTCTCCAGTGATTGAGAAAATCGACTATGGCATTTCCGGGGCTGTCTTTCTTCAAGTCCCTCCTCACCTTAATGGAAGCATCTATGTAAGATGTGTCCTCGCCCATCGCATTGTACAAGAAAGTGGCCCATTCGAGATTCTTTGCATTTATCATACATACCAACCACAAGACCATGGGATCTCAGTATAAGAGTATAATCTTGAAATGCGACAATATAGGGGAAAAGTTTAAAATTTGTGTCTTTCTTTTATATTTCTTGTTTCTATGTTTTCGGGTGGAGGGACCTTATAATGTTTTAAGTGAATATGAATAAAATATAGATAGCAGTCTGGGTCTGCAGAGGCATTTCATTGTAGTTCGTACTGTAGTACGAAATAGTATACCAAAATTTAAAATATTCATAATTTATTCTATAGTAT
>JAKAYH010000284.1 GCA_021826835.1 Thermoplasmata archaeon
CTATGATCGTGGGTGTTATTGCATAATCCGCACCTATTGCAATGCCGAGGAGAAGCCTGAATAGGAGCAGCTGGAGATAGTCAGTGGCAACTGCTGTAAGAACTGCGAAAAATATGAAAAATGCCATGTCCCACATGTAAATGTATCTTCTTCCCCTGAGATCTGTTATATACCCGATGGAGACACCGCCAAAGATCATTCCAAGTATTGTGGAACCGAGAAGCAGCGTTACCTCAATGGGGCTGAGGGAAAACTGTGACTGCAATATCAGGATGGCGACTGATATTATGGATATATCATATCCATCAAGGAAGCTTCCGCCGGAAGATAGGGTGGTGATCCTTAGAACCTTCTTGAGCCTGCTATCATCCATTGCATCGAACACATGATGCCATACCCGTAAGACCTAATACTTTTATTGCGTGTTTATCATATAATATATAGAGGTTTTCCAAAAACCACCACCGAAACTCTTTTTCATGACTTCATGATCGGTATGTATGAATCTGCTGCAGTCAAATTTCCCGGAATGGTACAAGGAGATCGAGGTATTAGTCGATCCTCTAACTGGAATATCATATCGCATTGACTTTGAAAGGATCAGACCAATACTGTAGGATCTATTCACAAATGATGTGGAGAAGGGTGGAAGACAAAATTATGATCCTGTACTTATGGTAAAGATTCTACTATAGTGAGAGGGCATCCACTGCCTGTTAAAAGTATAAGAAGGAATCTCAGAATATCCCGCATAAGATCAGCAGTGGACCATCCATGTGCATTTTTCAAGGGGATGTTCTACTTCTTCCATGTAATGGTAACGACGGTGCAGAGAGTCAGGGGGAAGACATACTTCACCGCAATATGCTATAATCTTGTAAGGGCAAGATTTCTTGACGGGATAGCGTAAGCCATCGAAATTGCGGAAAAATAATGGCAAAAATACTGGTGGAATGACAACCAGTATGATGAATTTGAGTAAATCCTATCATGGTTCAGCAGTTAATCAACCGAATTATCGATGAATGGGTGGTTTTGGGAAAACCTCATAAGAATTATCATTGCAATTTAAATCATATAGATACATAGATGATGCAAACATACCAGTAGGTGTAATCCATAAGTGAAAGTAATCATTAACGGAATCCAAACGCAGATAAGAAAAACCAGTGCTTTCATAGTATCGAAGAATTGATGAGGATTGATAGAATAATCCCAATTCTTTAATTATCAAATCAGATCTAATTTCTTGTTACAAGGCCGAAACCGGTATGAAAAGTGCCATCAGCCATGCAGTAGCCAACCCTTATCCAGATTCTGCAATCAGATTTATTTCTCTTTGGGCCTCTAAAATCTTTACATTTTCGTTTCCTTGATAATCCAAATGTTTTAATGAAGAAGGGACCGAGCACGTATTTTTTCATAATTAATATTCGCCTCCCCAACTTCCAATAATAATTTATGGAAATCATCGCGTACTATTAACCTAGAAAAATAATCCATCCTTAATTTTATATAATATTTCTACTTATAATTTTCTGTAACTTTCTTTTCATAAATTAATTACCAACATGGTCTTAGAACGACATTTAATCATAAAATATACAATCGTTAAAACGATTCGTTCACTATACTTCCAGAAGTTTTCCTATTAAGTGACAAAATATAAATATTACGAACCCTATGTTACTTAGTGGGCACTAGGACACAGGGAAATGCAGGGCGTTATTCCGGCAAGAGAGAAACTTCGAAGTCGGTTTCTGCATTAAAACAAGCCCTTGAAGCACACAAAGATTCGAAAACACTAGCCAAAATGGCGATTAAAACTATAGCTGTTTCAAACCCTATGATTGCGGAGATAGTATTAGGAACAGAATTAGCTTACTCCGCATATAAAGGTCTCAAAACATATGAAGAGACTAAAGATATTAAGCAGGCTTTAATTTCTGCTGGGATCGATTCTGCAAAAACACTTGCGAGTGGCGTGATATTTCCAATTGGGATAAAGACAGCGTCTGATCTCATAGTTCCAGGGTTAGTTGCAAAATTCGCTGGAAATGCAGTGAATTCAGGGAAAATAAGAGATGATACGAAGATTATTAAATCTGCAATAGAGGTTGCGGCGGGTGTACTTACATGAACGAAGAAGAAACAAGGGAATTCATTTTAAAGTTCTATCAGAATTTATTGTATGGGATGCTAAAATCTAGAATGGCTACCGACGATAGACTCAAAGGTTCTTACATGGACCTTTCAGTTGAAGAAAAAAAGGATCTGGATATAGAACTGAGTGAAAAATCTAAAGAGATGGCAGAACGTATAGTAAAGGAACTCAGTGCCAGAAATTTGCTTATCGAAACAGAACCCACACCAGGACAATCCAAACAAATAAGTGAAATAGTACGTAAAGTGCTAAATGAGTTTTCAGGAGAATAGAATGATAATTAAAATATTTCCAAAGACCAACGAAGGTAATTCTAGTGTCATAACAATAGCACCGGAATCTGCGGATATAACATTTAGAAGGTTTATTGAGACTGGAGAAATAAAGTTAAGAGTACAGGACACGGAAGTCCTTGATCTTATATGTGGTCTATTTATTTTTGAAGCGTTATTAAGGGATAAAAAATATGGATCATTTAAAGGAGAATTGTCCGGAAATGAACATATTCAAATAGAAATGAATTTCCTCAGACCAGAAATGTCGTCTGAGTTGGAAACATATCTAACTTATCTTTTGACATTCTCACTTGGGACTTCAATTACGCTGAGCGTAACTTCAAAAGGTCTCGGAGGACAAATGACATTATTGGAAGCTTCAAAAAGCGATGGAGCTATATGCCTTTTTTCAGGAGGAGCTGATAGCTTCACAGGAATTCTAACCACAAAAAATACAATTGAACGCACCACTGGCATATTTGTTTCACACGCAATGCTTAGAAAACTTGTTGAGGTTGAGCTTAGGCCGTGGATGAAGTCTAAAGGTATAGATATAAAAGTGATAAAAATACCTAAGGGAAGTGAAAGTGTGCAACAATTAAGAGGTTTCGTATATACAGCGATAGCAGGGATTGTTGCTTATTATTGTGGTATTAATAAAATCATCATATCAGAGATTGGACCTGTGATGTTTCAGCCATCTTATGATATACTAGATGAAGTAACAATAACGACACATCCTGCAACGATCGAACTAACAAAAAAGATACTTTATGCATTTTATGGAAAGAAGTTTGACATACAAACTCCTTTCAAGATGCTAACAAAATCTGAAGCGGTGTCTCTTGCAAAGGATAATAGTATAATTAAGATTACAAATTCATGCAGAAGCACCATGTTCTCTAATTCAAAATATCCAAATTGTGGTCGTTGCCTCGGATGTTTAGTAAGGCGGATTTCATTTATAGTAGCTGGAATTGAAAAAGGGATGGATGATGGATATGCTTGGGACGTTTTTATAAAGGGTGAAGGAGAGAGTGTTAACGGAAGAGGGAAAAAGTGGAAGGTGGGAAAGGAATCTTTTTCTGACCTTTTTCAAATCCTTAACTTTGCTGATTCAGTTTTAAGAGATTCGATACCAAGCACTAGTGCAACAAAAATTGATGACTACGATTTAAAAGAACTTTTCTATCGATTTTCTCTTGATGTTATGGCTGCGGCCTATCTGATGTACGAGGATCATAAGATAGGAAGAAATCACCTAGTGGAAGAAATATATAATAATTTGAAATCAAATAATTTGATTAACGTTGAAATGCTCAAGAGAAGAATACGTGAGGTTAGAGAAGGAAGGTTTACTCCAACTTTTAAATAATCCTGATCGTATACAATTCAGGATATATGAAACCGTGACTCCATCTTTGTTTATCCTTAACCTTTAGAAGTACTTTTTCGAATCATAAAGCAATTTTACTGGGCTTATTGAGTATTTAAACCTGAGAAATTCTGCCTTTTTAGTCTTGATACTCATTTATTTGAAATCACTACTCAAGATACCCAACTATTTCTAAATTAGATTAAACATAATAGAGTATATCATAGATAGTCTTTAATCATTTTCATGTCATAAAGATGATGAATGATACCCTTGACTGAATAAGAAGAAAGGAGGCAAGAGATAATGATATCCTGAAACACACAAGGTACGACTGGCTGAAGAATTATTCTGATCTGTCAGAAAAGG
>JAKAYH010000285.1 GCA_021826835.1 Thermoplasmata archaeon
CGATCTCTCCGTGATATTTGAGGCTCCTGATGGTTGCAACCAAAACCACCGCAGAAATTTTCAAATCATCTGTCCTGCATGCGATGTCAAAAAATTTTTCGGCGCCAAGATCAGAACCAAAACCTGCCTCGGTTATAACGTAGTCTCCTGATGAAAGAGCAACCCTTAAGGCGGCCATACTTGATGTTCCATGTGCAATATTTCCAAATGGACCCGTGTGTACCAAAGCCGGTGTCGATTCAGATGTCTGAACGAGATTTGGTTTCAACGCGTCAGATAGGATTGCGGCCATTGCCCCATCTGCTTTTAGATCCCTTGCGTAGATATTCTTTCCGTCAAAGTTCTTACCTATGTATATATTTCCGAGCCTTCTTTTCAGATCATTATAATCCTTGGATAATCCAACAATTGCCATGATTTCAGAGGCGGGCACTATCAAAAATGAATCCTTAGATAAAATTCCACTCTCCCTCCCATCCACCCCGACTATAATACTTCTTAATGATCTATCGTTCATATCTATTGTTCGATTAAACTGAATGGTATTAACATCCAATCTCAGATGATTTCCATGATAGAGATGGTTATTTATTAAAGCGCTCAGAAGATTGTGCGCCTGCGAAATCGCATAAAAATCCCCAGTGAAGGAAAGATTGATCTTATCGGACGGTTCAACTTTGGATTTCCCTCCTCCTGTAGCACCCCCTTTGATTCCAAATACAGGCCCCATTGAGGGTTGCCTGATGGAAACTATGCTCTTCTTCCCAAGTTTCCATAATGACATGGAGAGTCCGATGGAAGTTGTGGTCTTTCCCTCACCGGCAGGCGTTGGGCTGATCGCTGTTACAAGAATGAGTTTACCCTTTGATTCCTTATTTTTGAGAAGATTTAAAAAGTCTATTTTAGCCATATATTTTCCGTATAATTCCAAATTATTTTCTAACCCTATTTTTTTAGCAACTTCAATTATATTTTCCATAAAATCATCTTCAGGATATAATTGATTTAACGATTATAATTTTTGAGCCTAAGATATTCGATAATGTTATTATATGGTAATATCATTAGTATATGTCTAATATGTCCAATGAAATCCATATAACTAAAAAGGAACGGGATACGCTGATTATATTAGGGCAACATATGAACCAGGACTTTCCCATGAGGCTTGTCGATATTTCTGTCGAAATGTCCTTGAAACCGCCGACAACGTTAAATCTCATCAAACGACTCGAAAAAAAATCATATATTCACAGAGAAAAGGGTATGATAATGCTAACAGAAAAGGGTGTTTCAAGATACAGAGAGGTGGTTGAAAATCACAGGATTATTGAGACTCTATTGGTGAATAATGGCATGGATCTTGAAAAAGCCTGCCTTATAAGTGAGAACATAGATTTTTTAATCGACCATAAAAGCATAGACAATATATTCGAAAAAATAGGGAAACCCACAAAATGCCCACATGGTAGAAATATAGAACAATTTCACAAATGATATCATTTTCACTGAATAAGCTCTGATTTTCCTTCTAAGGTTATATAAGGTAGTTAACCTGCGTCCGAAGTCTGAAATTACGGCATAACCAATTCTTTGAGACAAGATTATCAATCGTAAATACCGAGTTTTAAATGCCAGTAACGTTTTCAATAATAAATTTAGAAAAATAATCTTGCGGATTTCTGAACCTGGGGCATCTCAGGCGAGTCGGAGTATAATTTTATTCGCCGCAGAAAAATTCACAAATCCAATGCCCGCGATTACGTTGCTCAGGAAGCATAAATGTAGGGAGATTTATAGATTAAACCAGAACCCACCTCACAGTGATAACTTCCCGGGCACCTTTGGAAAAGGGTGCACATCCTCGATTTTGCTGAAACCGCAGATATATCTAACCAGTCTTTCAATTCCTATGCCAAATCCTGTTGATAACTCAAGTCCACCCTTAGCCACTTCAAGGAACCAGTAAAACTGATCAAATGTCTGCCCCTTTTTGATTATTCTGTCTCTTATCCTATCTATTTTATATTCCCTCTCCCCACCACTTAGGGCCTCTCCAAAACCTTCCGGATATATCAGATCCATATCCCTTAATATTCCGGGCTCATCGTCCTTCTCCCTATCATAAAATTCTCTCTTATCCAGAGGGATATCAATTATCCAAAAGGGTTCTTTTTCTTCCTTTGACTTTATGGCCTCGAAATCCTCCCCGTATTCGCCCAAAAGATCAAGATATTTGAAAGATTTAAATGGCTTTTTGGGCACATGCAGATCCCTTCCAAGTTTTTGAAGAGTATCGGAGTTTTTGTTCTTCACATACTTGAACGTTTCTATTATAAGATCTTCTGCAAGATCCATCAGCTCTTCCCTGTGAGCTCCCTTAACCTCCAGGTCAATCTGAGTGAACTCAAGAAGGTGCCTTCCAGATGAGGCTTTGTCAGGTGTTTCCAATCTAACATTCGGCGAAAAGATAAAGAATTTAGGAATCTCCTGAACAAGTATTTGCTTATGAAAAATCATGCTTTTAGTAAGCGAATATTTGAAATCACCATACATGAACGACGGATCATAAACTGGGTGGTTGAGTGGATCTGTAACTACCGAAAAAATCACAGGAGGCGCTTCCAAAAAACCTCGTTTGATTAGAGTCTCGGCAAGTATTCTCCTGACTGACGTGTTCACTTCCAGAGCATATCTTAATTTATCGCTTTTCAGCCTTTCAATGGTTGAACTTACAATTTCAGTTTCCATATTGCGATTATTATGATCGCATATATTACAATTAGTCCGAATTTCTAGACATTTTGATATAAAAATATCATTGGCTATGTTGATATTTGACGAAAATAAAAAAATATATAATGTGCATTGACATTAACACTCATGGATGACAAGGATAGAAAAATATTGAACTATCTCATGGACAGGGGAAGGGATAAGATCGCAGATATTTCCAGGAACCTGGATATCCCAAGAATAACAGTTCATGAACGAATTCAGGGGATGATAGCAAGGGGCACAATTAGAAAATTTACTGTGATCCCTGACTATTCGGAAATAGGAATTCCTGTTGTTGCATTTATCTTTGTCTCATTTAGACCCTCAGGTAAGATTACTCAGAGAGATGTTGCAAAGGCTATATCACAATTCAGGGAGGTTGAAGAAGTATACATTATCGCTGGCCAATGGGATATACTTGTAAAAGTAAGGGCAGCGAACAATGAAGACGTTGGAAAATTTGTGCTTGATAAGCTTAGGGGGATTGAGGGGGTAGAAAAGAGCGAAACTGTTAGTGTTTTCTCTGTTGTAAAATGACAACCTATGGATCGTATCTTGATGAACCGATCCTATGAAATCGAAAATTGTTGGTTTAACTAAAAACATTTCATTTTATTTCCTGTTCAAAAAGTGTTAATTATTTAAAGGATATTTGACCAGAATAAATGGACAATGTCAAGATTGTTACGATTTCGTCAATTTTCCGCTCCCTATCCTATTCCACAATTTGGATTTTCAGCTCAATTTATGTTACTAGCATTTTGGGTATGCCGGTATTTTTCGCGGCGATCCTATTTTTTGTTGGTGGGATAATATCATCTGCAAGTCAGGTGATAGGCGGAAAAATTGGAGATACATTTGGTTACAGAAATACCTTCGTTGTATCAATGGGGATAATCAGCGTTATGATGCTTATTCTCTCTCTTTCAGATTCCATAAAAGAGAATTTTCAGAATTATTTTATTTTCTTTGTTGTTCTGATGGCATTAAACTCATTTCAGTCTCCCTCTTCAAATTCGCTTGTATCAAATGATAGCAATGTGAAACTTAAGGGATTCTCCATCATAAGAATTGGAAATAACGTTGGATGGGGACTTGGGCCAGCAATAGGTGGGTATATTATTAATAGTCTAGGATTCGGAATTTTATTTACCTACTGCTTTGATATGAGTTTTGTTTCGTTTTTACTCACATTCTTTGTCCACAGTGTTCAGATTAAAGAAGAAAGGAAAATAACATTCAAGACAAGTAACGTTTCCCTTATTCTACTTTCCGTTGCAGCCCTGCTTCTATTCACGGTTCAATCTCAGGAAACCGTAACTCTTTCCATATTTTCAAACAGAATCTTAGATGGAAATTTTACGAACATTGGATTAATCTATATGACA
>JAKAYH010000286.1 GCA_021826835.1 Thermoplasmata archaeon
TTTTTAAAGGTAAGAAACATACCGATTCGGTTGCATGGGAAGCATAAGATCACAATACGTAAAGAAAATTGCTGTTGATTTGGTAAATACAAAACCAGGTATTTTCACTGAGAATTTTCATAAAAACAAGGAAATCGTCGTAAAGGTAGTAGAAGGAGCATCCAAGAGAGATTTGAATTTAATTACTGGTTACTGCACCAGATACGTTATTAAAAAGAAAAATAGGGCAGCGAAAGAAGCAGAGTTTACTGGTCAAACTGTTGAGTGAGCTATTGGAGGGCTATGACGTTAGCCTTTAAATGCCAATTTGGCTGATAACGTCTATCTTAAAAACTTGGGAATTGAGATAGATGGAAAGTCTTGTATGGGAAACGATAATTCAAGTTGGTGGAGTATTTTTGATTGCTCCTCTAGTATCTGGTATATATGAGAACATTAAGGCGAAGACAGAGTTTAGAATGGGCCCAAGTATTTTCCAGCCATATTACGATCTTGCTAAGTATCTGAGAAAGGAAAATTCTTTCACGCGTAATTCTGGCTTAGTTTATAGGTTTGCTCCGATTCTGTCCCTATCCGTTCTGTTTGTTATTTCCTTTGTAATTCCTGTAATTCTGCCATATCCTACAATGTTCGCTCCTATGGTCGATTTTCTTGGCGGTGCAATGCTATTCACGCTCTCCTCTGTTATACTTATCCTTGGGGCGCTTTCATCAAAAAATAATCTCTCGATTATGGGTGCATCCAGGTCCGCATCATTTTCTGCACTCGCAGAACCAACACTTATTCTGGTATTTTTTGCCGTGGCAGTAGAAACAGGAACGAATAACCCCTATATAACTGCGTCACTGGTAAATACAAGTTCATCGGTTTATCTTTCTTTGACGCACATACTGTCTAGTGTAGCTTTTTTTATGGTCTTCATTTTTGAAACGGGGAAACTGCCTGTTGAGAGTTCGGGGCTTTCTGAAATGGGAATGATAGATGAAGGAAGAACATATGAATACGGCGGCAAGAATCTATTTTTCATTCGATATGGAAGTTTTGTAAAACAATTCCTTCTCGGTTCCGTTTTATTAAATGTTTTCATATTTCCATGGTTCATGCAAAGCGGACTTTTTGGAGCGATTCTGGATATTCCAATAATGATTCTGAAATGGGTTCTGTTGATAATTATAGTGGTATTTTTAGAGCAATTACTTGCAAAGGTAAGGCTTTTTAAGATTGCAGATTATCTGGCGATTTCATTTATAATGTCAATTCTGGCACTCGTGATGTTTACCCTTGGGGGGTTTTCTCTATGATCCAGGTTGAGGAAATTTTCGATTTTCTTGCTGCCCTAATGGTTTTGGTAGCCATATGGGCACAAGTTGGTAGCTATGTAATATCGAAAATACAGGTTATAGTTATTCAGACATCAATTCTTTCGACTTACGCACTTCTGAGTGGGATATATAGCGTTAGTTATGAGCTAATAATATTGGCATTTCTCATTATATTTCTGAGAGGTATTTTGACAGCAGTTATACTTTTAAGAAAGTTTCCTGAACGCAGTCAATTAATAAGGGAGCGTTCAACTACTGTCCCTTCAATTATTATTTTAAGTATCGCAACAATAATAATTACACTGATTGTTTATCGTCTTTCCCTATTTCCAATATTAACCGGTATTACTAACGAGACAGTAGTTCAAGAGAATCAACCCATAATCGCGATAGGCTTTGTATTGGTTATACAGGGTTTACTTTTAATAGCAACAAGAAAAAACAAGGTAACTCAATTCACTGGTTACATCGAGGTAGAAAATGCCATGATTTTACTGAGTTTAGGGATCTTTCCCCTTCCCCTTATAGTGGAAATAAGTGTGTTACTGGATGTACTGGCACTGGTCATTGTTGCATCCGTTCTGCTCTCCGGGAATATGACTTCGGAAAGGATAGAGGAGTTGGTTGGATGAATCAAGATCTTTTATTTATCTATCTCATATTGATTGTGCCAGTTATTTTCTCATTCTCATATTTTACATCTCACAGCCAGATATTATCCATGGTAGGTTCTATAATTACCGTAATTCTTGGGATTTTACTTCTGGCCATACCATTTTCCACATATTCTTACTTTGACATCAATCAGGTGAACAGAATATTAATTATTTCAGTATCCGTAGTATATTCACTATCTATTTTCTTCGCTTCAACATACCATAGTGGACTGAAAGACACGGAACGTCTCAAGATTCATTATTCCCTGATGCATCTTTTCGTTTTTACTATGCTGTTTACATTACTGATAAATAACTTTGGTTTAATGTGGATCGGTATAGAAGCCACAACAGCTTCAAGTGCCCTCCTCCTAATAATAGAAAGAGAACGAAACCAGATGGAGGCCGCATGGAGGTACGTATTGATCGTTTCCACGGGACTGGCTATAGCTCTACTTTCCATCATACTTCTTTATCTGAATTATCAGTCCTTAGAGGTCTCACGAATAGTTTCCGCCCCCCACAAAGATTCGATGCTTCTGTCCGTAGCTGGTGTCACAGCTCTTATAGGCTTTGGAACGAAAATAGGGATATTCCCGATGCATAGCTGGCTACCGGATGCTCACGGTGAAGCCCCATCTGAAATAAGTGCTATGTTTTCAGGTATCTTGCTCCCTGTTGCTGCTTATGTATTATATGAATTCTATGAAGCCACGTATACTCCAATAGTCAACGAAACATTTCTGATCTTCATCCTCCTGACACTTATTTTTGTGGCTCTTATCATGCCTTCTCAACGTAATATTAAGAGAATGTTTGCCTATTCCACCATGGAAAACATGGCTATGATCTTGCTAGGTCTTATAACTGGTGGGATTGCACTGCTTGGTGCCGTATTAATAATACTCACTCATGCTTTTGGAAAATCCAGCGCATTTTTCAGTTCAGGAAATATAATTAAGTCATATGGAACCAGGAACATGGACTCTATAGAAGGTCTGAGGGACAGAATGCCATCGACCGCTGTAACATTGCTTGGGTCATCACTCATTGTTACCGGTGCCCCACCCTTTACTGTTTTTGTAGGAGAATTACTCATCATCTATCAATTAATAGTCACAGGAAACATCATAGCAGTACTGATCATCGCCGTCTGCCTTTTCATTATTTCTCTTTCAGTCATTGCAAAGGTTTCAAAAATTATATTCGACGGAAATGAGCACGTTAAGGAAACTTATAAAATTAGTGGGACACAGGGTTTCGTTGCTATGATTTCCTTGCTTCTTGGTTTTTCAGTCCTGGTAATTTTTATGGGAGGCATGATCTGATGAACGAAAGAATAATCAATGGATGCTTCAAATTCAATGAAAATCTGTACGCAATCGATGATAATTCCCTTCACTATAGGAAAAGTTCTGAAGAAGAAGTCAAATCCCTTGACTATTATAACGCCTTTACAGGAATCTATAATCATCCAGTTAACGGAGAAAATGTTTTTAAATTCAATTATGGTCCAAGTACCGGGGGAATAATCGAAACTCTTGATTTTCAAATTTATACGTATGGTGAAAGAATTCTTTCTTTAGATGTAATCCCAGAGTATAAGAAGAGAATTTTGAAAGTTTCCGGGGAGCACATTAATATGGGACTGCTGAAATTGGAACGTTTCAACGGTTTTCATAGTTTTTCCTATAGCACATTATACAGTGCAGCAGTTGAGAGAAAAATGGGAATCCCCATTGAAGAAGATTCGAGAAATCAAAGAATAATCCTTCTTGAAGTAGAGAGAATCATATCGCACATCTTTAAAACTGCGAGGCTGTGTGAAGCGGCATCTCAGAACATTGCGACTTATGCCCTCCTGGGATTAAGGGAGAAACTTATGCGTACCTTAGCTGAAAAGACTGGTCACCGTTATTTGTTTGGAATAAACAAAATCGGAGGTATAGGCAGAAAACTGGATATGGATGGATTGGTTAAAGCAGTTAGGGATATTGTAGACCAATACAGAAAAATTAAGGAAGGTCTATTCGTATCAAGAATATTCATAGACAGAATAGAAAATACATGCATCGCTAACTTTGGCTTTTCAAGAGGGCCGACTCTAAGATCGACTGGAAAAAAATACGATTACAGGATGATAGATCCTTACTATTCAGATCTGGATTTTGAACCTGTTGTATC
>JAKAYH010000287.1 GCA_021826835.1 Thermoplasmata archaeon
CCGTTTCCACTCATCATAAGAATATTACCAGGTTGTAACCTTTTGATGCTTATTGTACCATCCTTTAATTGTTCCGGTTTCTGAATGACATTTTCTCTGATATTTTCTTTCACTTTCTTACTTTTAATGAAATCTATGAATTTTTTCATAGCCTCAGCAATGGTTATAATACCTCCAGCAGGTCCTAGATAATTAAGAAAACTACGAATTATATTGGGATCAAAACTACTGTATCTATTATATTCGGAGTATTTACTGTCAAAATTTTCAAATAAACATTTCGAAAGTTCATTCATAAGTTCTTCTGATCCTATCACTCTATTCTCACCCTGTTTTTTATAAGCCTCCCTCCATCACCCTTTCCAATTCCTCAAGTCCTAATCACATCTCCATCCCTTTCTCAGTCAAACTTGTGCTTGTCGTCTCGTAATATTCATAAAACATTGACTAATCTTTATCCATATTTTTTTCGACGCATTTAATATAAAATCTCTCGAATTCATCTCTGCGTTCTTTTATTACTATCTTCTTTGCCTCTAAGGTCTTTACTATTCTGTTGTCTATTGGAAGACCCTTGAACTCGTTATAGGTTTTACGGTTGGCCAGGTTATTGCATGTTAAGCAGGCAACTCTAAGATTTTTATCGTAATTCTTATACTTCGCATCATCACCTGTCAATCTACTTACGGGAATAACGTGTTCTCTTGTTAACCGCATCCAATTTTCAAAAGAACCACCAAAATAGTTTCCACAATAGACGCACGTATAATTATACTTTTTGAATAAATCCTTACTATATCCCATCAAAGAAGTTCCAGAATTTCCCTTGCATCCATTTTTTATTTCCTTTTCATTCATTATATTCAAAATTATAACATCTCGTAGTTAAAAAGCTTTCCCATAAACATAAATTTAGACGGAGTGTGTTTTATCTTAAAACCTTCCATCAATATCTTTAATTGCTGGATGGTTTCTATTATCGTCCTCCTTAAAGATAAAATTTTTTGGTCTCTTTTCTCACACGGACGAGGGTGTAGAGCAAAGTTACTGTGGATTTTATATGAAAAGATTTCTCTTAAAAGATATAGGAAGATATAATAACAAACTATATTATCAAACACAATTGTAAATGAGTGAAAAAGAAAGTATAAAAATACGAATTAAGAGAATTCAAAGCTTAATAGAAATAACTTTAATTGATATAGCTATCTTCTATTTATTACTAAGATACAATTTATTAGACTACTTCAAACTCGAATCGTTTGTTTCATCTTTTATAGAAATAACAGGGGTATTACTTGGTCTCACATTTACTTCCTATGCAATAATATTAGGAATAGTCAAGTCTATAAAATATAGTATAAGAAAAACCAACGCTTTTGGTGCCATAGGAAGCACACTGTTTTACACTGCGATATGCGAAGTTTCGAATTTAACCTTTGGTCTGTTGATGCTATCTCTGAGAAATTTATCCGCCTTTTATTCCTTTTTTTAGGTGCAGCATTCATTCTATTTTCAATAATGATTATCTCTTATGTTCTGCTAATACTTTATTATATGACACTTTTATTTCACTCTTTAAGATCTGAAGAGTGACTACTTAATCATAATTGTCCAATTGCTCTTGTTTGCCTGACATTTTATCCTCTTTTTTGGACAATTCTATAGCTTTTTTAATTTCTTTTTGCTTTTTACTAAATGAAGCTACCAAATGATCGAAGACTCGATTATAAATGTCATCTGTAGAATAATCGTCATAATATATAGGATCATTTAACAGAGTGGGATTAATCAGTGAATAATAACCAGTTTCTGTTTCCATTATGACTTTTTTATTTTTGTATTTTACTTTTTTTCTTTGATTGCTTTTTTCATATTTCTTGCTAATGTATTCAATTACTTTTCTTAATCTATTAACTGGGGGTCTCTCTCTCAAATACCTAATTTTATAGTTGATTTCGGCTGACAAATCAGCCTCACTATCAATAATTATTCCACCAAGACTTTCTCCAGTTGCGTCCATTATCTCCTTTACTTCATCACCTTTCATCTTATATTCAAATTTATTAATTTCTTTTGATTTTAGTAACTCAGCTATAGCGTCAGGCAAAACAAGTGGATTTATCGTTATCTGACTTTTTTTATCGTAATGAAATATTTCGCTAAAATATTTACCTATTGCGGAATCAAGTATCCCAAAAGATTCCGAATTATAAGTAGCCGCCATTACATTTTGCTTAAGATCAATCAATATGTACGTTTCGAATTCAATTCCATTTTCCTCTCTGAATCGCTCCAACCACTCTTTTCCATCCTTCATGTTGATTCTTCTAAATAATCCTACATCGATTTTGAGAAATCTTCCACTAACCCGATAATCATCTATTTTCTTATCAACTATGAATAGCATATAGTTCTTTATTAATTTTTTAGAGTTTTTATCAGAATTTAAAACATCGAATTTCTTTACTAAGAAATCCGCGTTGGTAATTCCTGTCACAATAAATCTATAAAAATAGACTATGTGTTCTTTTGACTCATCTTCACTCATCAAATCCCACCTTATGCCTCATGAATTATCCTCCATCATCTTATCAACTTCCTCTAACTTTAAACCGATCTCCATTCCCTTCTCGGTCAAACTCAGCGTTGCTTCTTGTGGATACTTTAATTTATCGATTTCCTGTTTGATTGCCTTAAGTTTTTCAAGCTCCCTTAAAATTTCAGTTGATCCTGGAATATCTTCATTGATCTCTTTCAGGTTCTTTGATCCGTTTCTGTATAGGTATAGAATTACAGCATATCTGTCGGTTGTTGGAAGGTTATGACCCTTTGAAATAGCCTCTGCTCTTTTGAGTTGCTCTGCAACTTCCCTGCCCTTTTTAGTCAAGGAGATCATTATCGTTTTTCTTCCAGAGACAACCTCTCGTTTATTGACCAACCCGCTTTCATATAATGAACCCACTGAGCTAGTTACAGAATAATATGAAGTTATAATATCTTGAAGTTTAGTCATTGGAATCTCTACGTCTTGGTAATTTGTATAGATGAATTTTAAAATTTCATCCTCGTATCCTGACTTCTTGATTGACAATTAGTAATTAATAAGTATGGAGCATATCAATACATACTATCATTTATGATTATCAATCCGTAATCTGTGGTAAAAATAAATTGAGAGGCCTATGGAGCCTAAAAACACATTTTTTTACTGTGGTAATATTTCCTGGTAGTGAAATTAAAGCTTTATTCACGGGAGCGGAAACCCCGTTTTTTCCCGAAATTGAGGAGGCAGTAATATGTGCGGTTTAGAGGTAAAAAAAGTAACAAAGTCAGGATATTCGTCTGAAATGGGGACACTGGGATTTGAACCCAGATCTGCGGGTCTCTTCCCGGTTCATAGTTCCAGTCAATCATCACCATATCAGTTGACCCGTTTCTAATCAAAACCTGACTGGAGCCCAATAGGATGCCTGATTACCCCATGTCCCCGTAAGTTCTGAATAAGATAAAACTATTTAACAGTGACTCTGTGTTTGCTGAACTCATGGCATATTGGATCATAACATGGAATGTATTTCATTAATTTTCAACATTCAAAACATGATAGAGAAAACTTAAAAAACTTATCACAATGTAATTTTATGAAAATATCTTTAGGATTTTCATATATACTCACTCTTACAGGTTCATTAATAAGCATGATCTCTGGTGTTTTCTTAGGATTGATCGGGATCATTCTTCGTCAAGACCTGGTATCCAACGGTTCACTGTCATTCCTGAAACCCATAGAAATAAATCCATATGCATCTCTTGCAGTAATTGCACTCAGCTTTATTGTGATCATCTTTTGTTATTATGGAAAAGGAAAGGGTTTTTACGGTATAGGAATCCTTGCCATACTGGCCAGTTTGATAATTCTGGTCATAAGAGGAGGGTTTTATATTGGCCCACTGATTTCAATAGTAGGTGGATTCCTTGTGTACAAAAATGAAAAGATTGTAAATTCCAAAAAGGAAGAAATTATGGAAGAGGAAATTTTGAGTAAAATCTAATTCACTTTCTGCAACATTTAAAAATGTCTATTATACACCCGTTTACATGAAACGGATAATCTTAATATATAAATTCGATCAAAAAGCTGAATTCAGGATTTGT
>JAKAYH010000288.1 GCA_021826835.1 Thermoplasmata archaeon
TTGTCCGGAACATCAGAAAAAAGTTGATCAATGCTCTCGATGCCTATGAATTCAAGCAAAGCTTTATCAGAATCCATGTTAACCTGTATGGTTATAAATGCCGTTTATTTAGACATTTTGAGAATGCAGGACTGAACATCACATTCTATACTTACCAGGAATAAGATGTTCTCAAATTACAGGGTTGTTCAGCCATTTATGAAGAGGGATCTCCCTGATGGAACCTTCATTGCTTTCCATTCCATCCATTACCAGTATTATTGCTTTATTACCCCCAATTTCTCTGAGAGCTTTTTTTATTTTTTTTCTATGATCCAGATCAGGTTCCATACATACTTCTATGAGGGTTTTTTCTGGTCCATTAGAAAAAATGAAATCAATTTCTTTCTCTTCTTTGTTCATATAATAATTGATTGATCCTTCCATTCTTAGAAGTTGCAAATACACCATGTTTTCAATCTTTCTGCCTATATCCTGGTTCCTGCTGTTGATAGTTACCAATCCCGGATCGACAAGATATAATTTTTTAGGAGAGTTGGATGCTATTTTCTGGGAATACGAAAATCTGGTGTTCAAAAAGGTGAGGTATGAGGAGGATATGTTATGGACATATGACATTACAGTCTTTGTATCAAGTTTTATTCCTTTGGGTTCTAAGAGTTTCCTGAGGGAATTCCAGGTGAAGGGGTTGGAATAATTTGAAAGCAGATAGTTAAAAAATTCCCTGAAAAGACTCAAATCCCTGACACCATGTCTTTCTATAATATCACGATAAAACATGGTTTCCTGTATATTCACCAGTTTTTCCCTTGATTTCTGTAAATATACTTCAGGAAAACCTCCCCATTTCATATACTCTTCAAGGTTATTTCTCAATATCCCCATTTCTCTGAATGTCTGCTTGTTCTCTGGTGCATAGATTTCAGAGAAGGATAATGGTAGAAGTGTTCTTGAAATATATCTTCCTCTTAAACGGGAGGGAATTTCAGAGGAAAGAAGAGATGAAGAGGAGCCAGTTATGACAATTTGGAAATCCTTGACATCATGTAACCATCTGACATTATGATCCCAGTTCTTCCATTCCTGAATCTCATCAAGAAAGAGATTCACCTTTCCATGTGGGTATTCCTGCCTTACAAGCTCTGCGAATTTCCTTTCATCCGTATTGGAAACTGAAGGGTCGTCAAAGGATGCATATATTGTGTTTTCACCCGCCTCCTGGAGTGCTTGTACTTCTTTCACAGTAAACAAAACGTCTTTCCAGCCCTCCTGGGGCCTGTTATCGCAACAATATCACTAACATTTCTTGGAATGGAGAAATTTCTTTTGATTTCTTTCGAATAAGCTAAACCTCCTAAATATTCCTCAGTGATTGTTCCTAATAGTTCCATAAGGAATTCAATTCCATTAAAAATTTTATTCATTGGGTGTTATGTAATGAATTGTTAATTTATTCCATTTAAATTCTATAATTACCATTCTCAGTAATTAAATTTTGCATATTCCTTAAAAAAATTAATATTTAATTTATAAATCATGTTTCGTGATTGAAACTGAGACTTCCATATTGGGAGCAGGATGGGCCGGATTATTATCTGCAAAAAAAGAAATAGAAACAAATAAAAGGATTACATTAATAGATAAAGATACTGAATCAAACTTAGGTGGCTTGCTTAAGAGCAAGGACATAGACGGTTTTTTATTTGATGTAGGGGGCCCACATCTCTTATTCAGCAGGGACGAAAATATCCTTGGCAGGATCAAAGATATTTTAGGAGAAAACTGCTCGAAGCTTGCAAGAAATAATTTTGTGAGATATGACGATCAGTATATACCCTATCCCTTTGAAAATGGCATCTACAAACTGGAAACTGAGAAAAGAATCAAAATAGGCAGGGAATTAATAGAGAAAATGATTTTTCAGGCTCAGCATTCTGAATGGAAGCCCGAAACTTTCATGGACTGGATCACAGGATTCTTCGGAGATCTAATGTCAAACGAGTATCTTATTCCTTACAATAAAAAAATCTGGAAACGCCCTCTGGATAAAATGGCTGCTGATTGGGTTTTCTCTCCTGGAAGATTACCTTTCCCGCAACTCAATGACGTTTTAAAGTCTGTTGCTGGTGTGGAGAGTATCGGGTACAAGGAACAGGCATTTTTTTATTACCCAAAATCTGGAGGAATTTACTCTCTTTATAAAAATTATCTAGATGAAATCACCAGTAAAGGTGTAAATATTCTCGGTGGTAAAAGAATTTCAAAAATTGAAAAGGAAAAGAGTGGAAATTTCATCATAAATGGAGATGTGAAAGCGAATCGTATTATCAACACAATACCACTTCCAGAAGTGCTGGATGCTATAGATGAAAAATATTCAGATCTTTCATCAAAATTTGATTGGAATAGTGTTGTGATAGTGGGTGTTGCAATTTCTCAGCCAACACCCAATCAGACTACAGTATATGTTCCTGATCCGGATATTGTGTTTCATCGATACACATGGATGAGTGCTTTTATTCATCCAAAGGATAAGAACACAAGCAATATTATTGCTGAAATAACGGTGCCTAAAAATGAGTTGATTGATCTTAAAGAGATTGAGAAAAAAACCATAAATGGATTAATCAGGTGTGGGGCGATTAAAGATGAAAATAAAGTTTTGTTCAGCACATCTTGGGTAAATAAGTATGGTTATCCAATCTATTCTCTTGATCATAATGTAAATAGGGAAAAAGCTTTGTCAATTCTCGAGGAATATGGAATAAAATCAGTTGGCAGGTGGGGATCCTGGCATTATTGGAACACAGATATGGTAATGAAGGCTGTAGATAATACTTTTAAAACAAAATAAGGTTATTTTAAAGAATTTACTTTTACATTTTAAATTGGCAATATTAGAAAGCACTTGAAAAATCTAATAAGTGAATTGCATTTAAGCATTAAAATGTCAGATGATTATTACTTTGAAGCTCTTTCAAAATTAAGTGAAGAAAAAGGAATAAACAAAATTGAGGTCGGGGGTTTAAATTATAAATTGGCCACAAAACCACCGGCATCTATAATTGTGAGGAGTTTTAATGGGGAAAAATATCTGGAATCTGCCGTTGAGAGCATTGTGGAAAATACTTGGGAATCACTAGAAATAATATTAGTATATGATCGCTCAACCACGGATAACACATTATCAAAAATTGACAACATTATCAAAAAATTCGAAAACAATGTTAAAATCAAAATAAAAATAGTATTCCATGACAGGGCTTCTCCGTTCAGATCTTTAATCGTTGGAATTGAAAACATTGATGAAAGTGCGGAATTTGTTTTTTTTCTTGATTATGACAATATTTTTTATAAAAATAGAATTGAAGAAACTATTAAAATCATGAAAGATAAAAACATTGAATTTTCTTTCTGTAACCAAGATTTGATAGATGAACTTGGAAATATTCATGGCAAATTTTTAACAAGAAAACCTATTGTACGGTTGGAAAATTGTATAAATTCCAATTTTATAGATATCAATTCAATCGCGATCAGATCAGATTTTCTTAAAGGTTTAATGAAATATATTCACATTTTAGTCGATAAAACATACGATTGGATTTTTGAAGATTGGTTAATAGGAATGATCTCACTTGGAACTCTTGACAAGCAAAACATCTTCATTGAAGAGAGGATGGGGGGATACAGAACTCATTCAGGCAATATTACTCGAGTTAAAGCAAAAACAGATTCAAATAAAACAATTTTAAATTTGGAGCGTAACATCAGAACCTATATTGCAATAAATTTTATCATTGATAATTATTCAGATGATTTTGAAGCAGATAGATTTCGAAGGATTAAAACACTTATTTATCTTGAAATCGAAAATGGTGAACTCAAATATCAGTCCCGTATTTTGAGCAGGGAATTTTTCTTTGAAACACTGCCTAAAATACCAATTAAACTGATCTCATCATTGTTCTATAAAAACAAGTGAAAGTGTTAATTATTTTGGGTGCGGTTCTAACATTGATCTTGTTTGGTAACATACTATGATCGTATTTGGAAACATTTATTTGCTTTCATACATATTACCTAACATGAAATTAACCACAACCATAGGCACTCTGAAAGAAATTATAGACATAATAAATTCC
>JAKAYH010000289.1 GCA_021826835.1 Thermoplasmata archaeon
AGGAATCTGATACGTATTTCAGAAATATGAGTCCAAGCACAACATGTTTGTATTCAGCAGCATCCATGTTTGAACGAAGTTTGTCAGCTGAAGACCATAATCTCTTTTCAAGATCTGAATCGGGGTTAATCATTGAACCTTATAGTTTTGAATGGACATAAATCTTCTGCCTTTTATTAAACAGTGTGTTCAGCTTGATCACCATTATGGCATTCCATTTCCAAATCACATCCAGTTATCTCTCTTATCAGATGTGCAACTTTCATAGTAATGAAAGCCGAGTAAACAACCTCCTTAGATGTGATTCTATGCTCTTTCCTTCCTTTCGGTAATCTGAAATCATGCTTAGATGGAACGTAAAAAACATTATTGTACTCTTCAAGGATGCTTATCAAGTTAGAATATTGTTCCCCTGTATTCTTTTTGATTTTTGACAGCGATGTGCCCATTGAACCTTTTAATGCGGCTTCGTTTTGAGTGCAAATATAAGCCCAGTGTTTGCATAGTTGATCCACGTAGTCACAAATATACCGAATTGCACTTCTTGTCCAGTGTGGCAGGTACTCTAACTCCATGTAAGCGTAAAACAATGGTCTCTTTGGTCGGTATCCGACCTTTTCCCTTAGCTCACTGATACCTTTGTTCCTCGTCCTTTTTTTAACTAGCATTAATGATATATCGTCTGCTCTTTTAATCTCTATATCACTAAGGACTTTTGTTGCTAATGCGTATACTTCATCTGAAATATCGAGGGCCTCTTTCAAATTTCCTGTTTTGTATTTTGAGTTAAACATAATGCAACATGCTGACCATGTTAAATGCCGTTATTATCTTTTATTCAATTTAAGTTTTCCAAAAGTCCCTATCGAAAATCTTTTTCATAGAGAACACCCTACTGAATACGTTTTAGCCTTAAAAATATAATATGATTGTTCTGTTATGAAATCTGCTCCGGAGCTTTACTCACTTCTCCCGCAGTTATCTTCAGTTTTGATAACTAGATGTATACATTTAGTATATGTATATGACTAAGAGATTCAATACTAGGATTTCTTAATATTCTTGAATTCTTTTCTGATAATTGACCATATTTGTCTATTATATCCTATACCTAGATAGAATAATGTGGTCAGTTTCCAAATGGTCATTTAACTTTTCTTTTGTTATAAGTCACATGATAACGTGTGATGAAAAAAATACGAATTCAAAATCATTTTTAATTTTGACAGAATCAAGTTTGAATTATTTAGTTCCAATTCTTTTCGAATTTCATATAAGATAACTATTACCTATCGAAATTTTTAAGCGTAAGTGCTCTCCTATTTATTTAAAAGGGATACTATGGGAAAGGAATTGCAAATGCAACATAACGATTCTCTCGGAATATTATTTTGTAGCTCAAAAATTGGGTTATTCTTGGAAAAAATTTAACTTATTTCACATATTCCCCTCCAAATGCCAGTTAAACTTATAGCAGTAACTAAGACATCCTCTAGAGGGTCATCATTAAGAATAACCTTACCGAAAGAGATAGCCGAGAAGTTGAATGTGTCAGAATCGGAACATATTGGATTTTATGAAGTTAATGGGGAGATTGTGGTTAGGAAGATTGAGTAAGTCGTATTGTCACCAAATAATTAAGTTAGGGATTTTTCAGACAATGTCAAATTAACGAACAATTATTAAGAGGATGCATTATCTATATTTAGTTTGAGGTTATATAAGGGTATGACGTATAAGTCCGAAAACATTGCAAACATATTAAAGAGACTCAACACACAGTATTTTTTGCCAGCCATTCAAAGACAGTTTGTTTGGAAACAAGATAAGATAATTTCTTTGTTTGATTCTATACTACGTGGGTACCCCATTAGCTCCTTTCTCTTTTGGGAATTAGATGACAGAAATAGATCTACATGGGATGCCTATAAATTTCTGGAAAACGGATCCGATAGTGAGTTTAGAAATCAAATCGCTAATGTTGATGGAGTGCATCAAATGACATTGATACTAGATGGTCAGCAAAGATTAACATCTATCTTAATAGGGCTTAAGGGAACATATCAAAAGAAACAAAAGTACAAAAGATGGGACGATCCAGCTGCATGGGCAAAACAGAGACTGTATCTAAACTTGTTAAAAGACCCAAATTCTGAGGAGAAAGGTGATTCTGAGATGCATTATCAGTTACAATTTTTTGATGAACACCCCAGCGATTCTCCAGATGAGAAATGGTTTAGAATAGGAAAAATTTTAGATTTTGATAGCGAAGATCGGTTTTATGCCTTTCGTGATAAAGAAAAAGATAACCTCCCGGACAATATCACAAAGAAACAAATCTCCATATTTGAAAGAAATTTGGAACGACTTCATAGAGCTGTTTGGAAGGACGATGTTATCTCATATTATACCGAAGTGGATCAAGATTATGATAGAGTTCTAGACATATTCGTGCGTGCGAATGAAGGTGGTACGAAACTAAGTAAGTCCGACCTCCTGCTTTCTATGATAACTTCGAGTTGGGACGATATGAATGCCAGAGATGAAATTTATAATTTTGTTGATCACTTAAATGAAGATCTTAGTGGACACAACATTTTAGACAAAGATTTTGTCATGAAATCTTGTTTAGTGTTATCAGATCTACCTGTAGCATACAAAGTACAGAATTTCACACCAAAGAATCTCACTTTAATCAAAGAGAAATGGGAATCAATAAAGACAGCGATTGAAAAGGGTGTAAATGCCTCTAATTTCTATGGTATTGATCGCGATAATTTGACTTCTACAAACGCGTTAATTCCAATCTGTTATTATCTATTTAGGCACCCTGAGGTTAAACTTGTGGGGGATAGTTCTTTCGATGTCAAGAACTCCAGAGTTGTGAGGAATTGGTTAATAACATCATTGCTTAATGGCGTGTTTGGAGGTTCTTCTGATTCCATGCTAACCAATATCAGAAATGCAATGCAAAGCGAAATAAGCGGACCTAATTTTCCTATTTCTGAAATAAACAAGGCGATTGAGAAATCCGGAAGGACGCCCTATTTCGACGATAACGCGATTGCTAACTATCTTACAAACCAATACGGTGAGCAACTGACATTTCTTGCACTTTCCATACTTTATCAAGATTATAACTGGGGGACAGTTAAATCGCAACAGGATCACATATTCCCAAAAAGCATCATAAATAAGAAAAATCTTGGAAAATATGGACTGTCGGATGATGAAATTAATAAGTTTATTGATCTTAAAGACAATATTGCAAACCTTGAACTTTTGTCCCCTGAAGAGAATGAAGAAAAACATGCTAAGACGCTTGAAAAATGGTTATCAACACGTGACGAATCCTTTAAAAAGAAACATTTGATACCAAATGATCCTAAATTATGGAGCGTTGAGAGGTTTAATGATTTTATTCAAGCTAGAGAGAAGCTAATCGAAAACCGTTTAATTTCTATGTTTAGGTGATAATGCTGATCAAATCTGAGATTTCATGCCATACCTCTAATGCAATCCTGACTTGATTCTATGGGTTCGGATGCACATAATGGATATCTCACTGTTAAAGCTATGCAGACATCGGATATGATTAAGCTGTAACTATGCATATAGGTTTTACAAGCAGAGGGGATAATGGTATTATTTATCCGGGCACATAGGTTCAGACGTGATTCATCTTCCTGAATGTAAACAACTTCCCGCGATTCTCACGCAACGATACATGATCCACTTGTCCTCACATTTTCATATATACTTATCCTGCTGGATTAATGCGACGGCAAAACATAAATCGATATGGCGATCCATGATCAACAGGAAGGAAGAAACGGTAGTCGAAAAGATAAAATGGAAGCATGAATAGGCAAAAGATAGGAACAGAGATTAGGATGTAAGTAAGGATAAAATCATGGTATCTACAGGATGGACCAGAAATTCTATTTCTAAATTGATTAGCAATAAAAATATTGTAGTGAGGCATTTTTATATTTCTAAACCTGATCCGTCGGTATATAAAGAGAACATGGAAATAGTCGGGATACATGTACCATTAGATTGATTGTAGAGATAGTATTATACGGTTTTTCTCAAAAAACTAAACCGTATAT
>JAKAYH010000290.1 GCA_021826835.1 Thermoplasmata archaeon
TCAAAAGGTAGTTCAGATTTTTAAAATTATTTACCTTTATCAAAAATTCTGGTAAAAAGTTTAAATTGCTTCCTATCGATTACTGTTCAGTTGATATTTGATGGGGGAGCTTTTGAATATTAAAATAGACGTGAGCGGAAAGTTAGACATTATAAATAAGCGAATAGAGGAGGTGATCCAAACAGATAATTCTCAATTGACTGAAATGTCTTTTTATACTTTAATGTCGGGCGGTAAAAGACTCAGACCTTTAATAGTGTTATTAGTCTACGAACTGATTACTGATGAAAATATCGAAAAAGTTCTTGACCTGGCAGTTGCATATGAAATCATGCATTCTGCTAGTTTGATACACGATGACATAATTGATGAGGCCGATGAAAGGAGGGGCGTGCCTTCATTACATACGAAATATAATGTCTCCGATGCAATTGTTACCGGAGACTTTCTGTTTTCAGTGGCTTACAGACTTGGAGCCACCTATGGGACAGAAGTTTCTGAAATCGTGGCTAAGGCTGCAAGAAAATTAGCTGAAGGTCAGATAATGGAATCCAGAAATTTAGGAAATTTGCAGATGAATGAAAATGAGTATTTTCAAATCATAGGTAATAAGACCGCCTATTTCTTTGGTGCTGGAGCAAAATCAGCAGCTTATGTGGCTACCAAAAATAAAGAGATGCAGGAAAATATGTTTAGATTTGCTTATAACGTAGGGATGGCATTTCAGATTACCGATGATATTCTGGACATAATCGGAAAGGAGGAAAATATCGGAAAGAGGCCATTTACAGATTTTAAACACAGTGCAATAACATTGCCCATGATATACGCCATAAAACGAGGCAAAACTGAGGATGTCACCAATCTCAAACACGTAATCAGAGGTGAAAGAACAGACCTTGAAAGTATAGAAAGAGCAAAACAATTTTTGGTGGACTGCGGTGCGGTTGATTATTCCATTGGACTTGCGAAGAACTATATTGATGATGCGATAAAAGCGATGAAATCGGCAAAAAGGACACCAGACCTTGAAACCCTTCTCCAGATTGCCTATAGCGTGGTTAGCAGGATAAGGATATAGATGACGAGAGTAATACTATTTACAGGAAAAGGCGGGGTAGGAAAAACAAGCGTATCTGCTGCAACTGGGCTACTTTGCGCAAAAGCAGGGATGAAAACGCTGATTATCTCAACGGATCCCGCGCATAGCTTGAGGGATGCATTTAACCGGGAAATTGGTTCAGAACCAAAAAAAGTGGCTGAAAATTTGTATTTACAGGAGATAAGTGTAACAGAAGCAATCAAAAAATATTGGGAGAAACTAAAATTATACCTTACGTCACTTATGAGATCACAGGGAGTGGAAGGCATTGCGGCGGAAGAAATTGCTACGTTGCCAGGTTTTGATGAGGCATCCCAACTATTATACATAAGGCAATATGCAACGGAAGGTTTTTATGATGTTATAATAATGGATACTGCCCCGACAGGTGAATCCTTAAAACTATTATCTTTCCCGGAAGCCTTTTCCTGGTACATGGAAAGATTGTTTCCCATAAGCAGAAAGACTGCAAAAATAATGAGACCTCTGATGAAGCCTCTCCTTGGACTCCCCATCCCAGATGACACTGTTTTTGCCAGCATTGAAGATCTTTATTCTCAAATGAGAGATGTTAAGAATATATTGTCTGATAGTTCCACGACTACGATCAGATTGGTCTGCAATCCCGATGTCATGTCTTTTAATGAAACAAAAAGAGCGTATACATACCTTCTTATGTATGGATATTCCGTCGATGCACTTATAATTAACAAGATATATGAAGATGATAGCGGGGAATTCCTCTTAAAGTGGAGAAAGTCTCAAAACCACATCATTGACGAGATCGAAGATGCCTTTGCAGATATAAAAATTTTCAGACTGCCCATGAGTGAGGAGGAACCTACTGGTGCTAAAAGGCTGGAGACCATGGGGGAGAAGATCTATGGTAACTCTAAACCATGGGAAATTTTATCGAATATTGAGCCACCTGTAGAGTATGAAATTGCTGAAAATAGAAAATTTATTAAAATGAAGGTACCTTTTGCAAATAAGCAAAATCTTCAACTACACAACAGAGGTGGTGAACTTGTGGTACAGATAGATAACTGGAGAAGGGTGTTCTTCCTTCCCCAATCTATGGCGGAATTGAGTCCGTCAAGCGCAGAATTTAATAAAGGAAAACTCATTATAGAGATGGTATAAATGGTGGAGAAAACTGTTGGTGGAAAAAACGGAAAGATTCATTTTGAAATTGATGTGGAGCTCCCTGAGATCAAGGAAGGCATAACCGATATTCTTTCCCTTATCAAAGGAGCATCTGATGAGATCGTTGATCTTGGAAAAAAACTCCTTAACAAGACTCAAGAAGAGCCAAAAGAAATAAAGAAAATTAACATCAAATAAACCTGAATGCGTCTTATTCCATAATTTAGAAATTTCAAATTCTATTTTGTGGCAATTTTTGATGATTGGTATTGGTAGATCTATTTCAGTTCCTATTAAATTTATTCGATCTATGAAACATTTCTTAATGCGGATATTCGCCAAAAATTTTCTGAGAGCGAAAATTTTGCATGGCAGGTTTTCATGAACTTGGTTTAATTGAATCAGGTTTAGATGTCGGTTTATTTATTTTCACGTTACCGATTTTATTATGAGCCTTTACTCAGATCAAGTTATGCAGTTATTTTAAAACAAATAATGATTCCAGGGGTGATCGCAGATCTTCTTCAAAGTTAATCTAAAATGGAATGTCAAAAATTATAAACATTAGCTGAACATATAAAATGTACCGTTAGGGATAATAAGGGTCAGAAAATATATGGATATGAGGTCCATAAAAGAAATAAGGGATGAGACATTTAATAAACTAGGTCTCTCTGAAGAAAATTCAGGCGTTTTTTACGGAAAGTGGGAACAATTCAATAAGGATAGTTCCATAGAAGTTAGAAGCCCGATAGATGGTACATATCTTGGGAGAGTCTCTGTTGCCTCAGAATCTCAATACAGAAGTGCAATCAAAGCTATGGAAAAAGAATTTATTGAATGGTCAGAGACTCCTGCTCCGAAGAGGGCACTTGCAATAAAAGCACTTGCAGATGGAATAAAAAATAAAAAGGAACTTTTGGGAAGAATTGTATCGCTTGAAGTAGGCAAAGTTACAACAGAGGGCCAGGGAGAAATTCAAGAAATGATCGATATAGGGTATTTTGCCACAGGACTAGGAAGGCAGGTTTACGGATTAACTATGGCCAGTGAAAGACCCTACCATAGACTATATGAGCAATATGTACCGCTCGGAGTTATTGGTGTGATCAGTGCCTTCAATTTTCCATCGTCAGTATGGTCATGGAATGCGTTTATAGCAGCCACAGTAGGCGATACTGTTGTATGGAAACCGTCAAGCAAAGCCTCACTAAGTTCAGTAGCCGTTATGAAGGTTCTTGACGAAATCATGACTGAGGAAAATATACCACCCATATTTGCACTTATCAACGGCAGAGGAAGGGAAATAGGTGAACTTATGGCTGAAGACAGGGCGATTAAATTGATATCTTTTACAGGTTCAGTCAAAACTGGTAAACATATAGCGGAGAAAGTATCCTCCAGATTGGGAAAGACAATCCTGGAACTGGGAGGAAATAATTGTGCCATTGTGAGTGAAAAAGCCGATATGAAAATTGCTCTGAAGGGGGTTGCATTTGGGGCCCTTGCAACTGCCGGACAGAGATGTACCAGTACCAGAAGGGTCGTTGTTAACGAAAAAATATACGACGAATTTAAGGAGAAACTCAAAAACATATATGAGAAGGCCAGAACAGGAAATCCGTTGGAAGAGGGAGTAATTGTTGGACCGATGATCGATGATGACGCGGTTACGAATTACGAAAAAGCTATCAGCAAAGCAATTGAACAGGGAGGAAGAGTAATCGTCGGAAACAAGGTTATCGAGAGAAAAAAGGGTTACTACGTAATGCCAACAATAATTGAGGCAAAATACGGGATGGAGATAACCAAGGAGGAAACGTTTGCCCCCATTCTGTATATGTTCAAATATTCAACCAAGAT
>JAKAYH010000008.1 GCA_021826835.1 Thermoplasmata archaeon
CACACCAGGTCTCATCCCGAACCCGACGGTAAAGCCCACTGTGTATCGTACACGTACTATGTTCCGCGAGGGCATGGGAAATACGATTCGCTGTCACATATTCTTATCACAAATACGATAAATTTCCTATGATTTTTCCTTTTTTCACCTTTGGTTTATATACTAACGGATCACTTTTTGAAATATAATAATGATCGAATATTAGTGAATCTCATCCTTCAGATTTCCATGCATAGGAGTTGATCCATCAATCCTTTCATGGCATTGATTTTACCTCAGTGGCAATTACATCGCCTTAAATCGCTTATAATCGCTTCAGAAAGGTGAGCCACCGCTTCAATGAGCTTCCACCTAATATATATATACAAGGTGGAAACTATTATATGTTCCCGATAACCTTTCCTAGCATGAAAGGAATTCCGAAAATCGTCATTGCACGGCATGTGCCAAAATATGTCGGAGATTTAGGTATTACACAGTTCGCAGAAGACCTTAGCAAAACCATGCTATCCACTTCTAGCTGGGATAGGCACTGGAGAAGAAAGGGCACCGTTACGAATCTGCATACCGGGGACATTATGATATTCGCGTTTAAGGACGATGACGATTGGTATGCAATAGGGGATGCGGTGCTTCTTTACAACGGGATCGATGAGGATCACTCTGATTGCAAACGCATGGCAGGCGATAAATGGAAATGTTGCTATCACTTCACAGACTTCAGGCTTTATTCAAAATATATTTCATATAATCAAATGGAAGTCGAACTTTCTGATTTCAGGCCAGGTAGAAATAAGGTTATCCTCTTGACCCCAGATGATTATGTTCGCCTTTTATCTATGACGGCAACACAGTGAATTTGTTCTTTTAAAGGTTGATTGTATATCTTTTAAAATGCCAAATTTCACTTAATCTTCCCAACCACAATCTCCCCATTAACTTCATAGAATCCTATATGTTCTGATTCTGACTATTCAACTTCTCGGTTATCTCCTCTGGGAAGGTGATTCTCAATGAAGAGCCATGTTTTGAGGTCTTAGTTACTGCAATGAGTTTGTCTGGCGTTGGGAGGGTAGTAATAGAAATAAGTTAAATTTATCAATAAGATGATTAAACAAAAGCACTGGGAGAGATTCTTCAATAGATAGACTGAATTAATTAGAATTTTAAAGCCAGAATGGAATTTCTCCCGTTAGATTTGGCGGTTTAATACCTCTTAACGCAAACCAAGCTATCTGATCGCTATAATGGATCGTAACTGGGAGACGTGGAGGATTTATTGAACCATAGTGTAACTCAGTCAGTGACAGGATTGTTCTTAAAGCATGGATCATTTGAATATCCCCGTATTTTATTCGTATTTTCAAAGGTCTTGGTGTTGCCCCAGAGAATGGTGGCGGAGAAGATACGACAAGTGAGTTTTTGTCATCTAGCATGAAAACTGTACCTTTTTTTGGAGCACCAATAGAATCCCCTAAAATCTCATAAATCCTCGGGGCTTCTCTTTTTATTACTTCTATTAAGGAAAATTCCGATCCGATAGAATTCCCCCAATCTTTTAACGTATCAATTTCATCTCCCCTAAAGTATCCATCACGATGAATAACTACCTTTTTTCCTTGAAACTCATTGAGTGGGAAAAGGCTTCTCATAACACTTGATGGTACAGTTTCCCCCTCCAAAGGAGCATCATGAATAACGTATTTGAGAAAATTTCCGTTGTTAAAGTAAACTCTGGCAATCGCAGCTGCATTATTAGAACCGGGTAGACGACTTTTTTTCTGTCTCGCAATGTCTATACCTACAACAACATCACAAAATTCTAGTGGTTTAGAAAGGGCGAATGGAATGTTACCTGTTTTACCCAAAATACCCAAAACTATGTTAAAAATTGCAAAGGTGTTTCCTAGAGTTTTATAGGTAACCACTTGTCCCCCTATTCCTCTTGTTATCGTTAGGCGTTTAAAAGTATGATAAAGTTCGTCTGCTTCATTATCTTCATCGTCATCAAAATAATCTGGCAGAATACAAAGAACAAGGTCTATTCTATCTTTCATAAGAGAATCTATGTTCTTTTCCAAATCAGATTGATCTACGAGATCAAATTGCAGGATGTTACTTATTATCATTTTGAAAGATAAAGATTCCAACTCAGATTTTGTTGCTTCAAGAAATTTATTCACCCTCAACTTTTCAACAAAGTTATTTGGATATATTACGCCAAGATGAATCTCATTGTTCACCAACTGCCTCGAAGTCCTATATAGACTGTACTTTTTTAGTCCAGACTTTACATATTTAAATGGATAAGACTGTTTCTGGCCAATGACGACCGGCTCTTCAAAGGGTAAATTGAACATAGTGGGAAACATTTCAGGATTTTTGGCTGAATCATAAGCCTTCCCAATTATACTCTTACTATTTACTAGTTTTTCATTTACCAAATTTTGGATAATATGTATCATTTTATACCTTTCTGGAGGCTTAATCTTGGTATGTTTCGAGAGTTCACTTGAAGAGACATTAAACCTAGAACAATTTTGCATCGTTAGTACGATTTCTAACGAGTTTGCTGGATAATCGTACACATTTTGTCCGACTCTTAGCGTTAGTACTTCAGTGTCATCAGAGGCAGACTGTAGTGAACTTATAGTTAGTTCATCCTGAGCCAATCTTTCCAATCTTTCTCGTTGGTTTTTCAAGTGCCCGATAATACTTATAACCTCTCCCTTAGTTGTTTGGTGCTTAACCTTTACGTACAGTTTCATAGGGTCTCCCCCATCCCTAATGAAACGATCCAGGTCCTGCTCCAATAAAATATTGGAGTTGACAGATATGGAAATAGATGGAACATTATCTACTACGAATGCATGAAAATCAACCACTCTCTTTATGATTGCATTCTTTATTCCGACTTTGTTTTTATTTAGGGCAGCGGTAATTTCTCTCTGAAGATTCTGATCAGAAAGCATCCCCTTAGCTACAAACGTTGCAATATCATATTCGCTCAATCCAAGTCCAGTAACTCTTCTGATTGCTCGCACATTTCCTAAAGGTACAATATTTGATTGCCAGAGTTGCATCAAAAAGTCATTTAATTGTTGCTCTGTAACTGATTTATCTGAAAGTATCCTGCCATAGTTTGCAGTCCAGTGTCCTCCAAACTCTTTCCTCAAGCGATAGGCCAATTTTCCTGAAATTGATATCTTATTTTCAGAAGTATCCAACTCATATGCGTTTATAGTCGGAACTGCTGCCTTTTCAACAGGAAAAATGTCTATAGCAATCATAAGAGCTTAACAGATTAGGGGGGTTTAAATATTTCTATATTAACAGTATCTCCGAAGATAATTATCTCAATAATATGATAATTTATCCCTGGCTTTTCTCCTAATCGAACAAAATATCTATTTGATATCTAATGAAAAAGATACCGATGAATGTGGCAAACAGACTTGAGATAGAAGGCATACAGGGATTCTTCGTGAAGACAGTGACAAGATTCGGAACGAGTGCAAAGGTGGATTGCCCCAAGGAACTCATAGGAAGGACTGTTTATTTAGTAGTACTATGAACAAGCCCACCAGACTCCTGACATCATTGAGCGCCCTGGAACGCTTCACCAACGATGCTCTGAGGCTCAAGCATGATCCGGGATACCTGAACGGATTCCACTTCAACCGCGAATTATTGAAAGCTGCAGTTGCCAGCACGTATTTAGAGACCGCCGGTGACAAGGCGGATTCAATACATCCCGCAATAGAACGGTATCCTGTCAAGGATACAGTGAAAGGCATAAGTGATTCCTTGTTCTCCCATATATCTGCACTGTCCGGGAGATCAATATCTGATAATACAGACCCCATAATGATTGCATTCGACTACACCCATGAGGATTTCTATGGTGATCATGATTCCCTGTGGGTACATGGATGGACTGACGAACATGGCGTAACGGGAAAGTTTTCCTATCTTACTGCAAGCACAGTGAACAATGATCTGAGGCTTCCCATAGTATCAATACCATCACCCATGGGCAATGACATGCCATCTGAGATCTCAGCAATTCTTGATCTTCTCTTATCGCTGTTGGGCCATATAGACCTGTTACTGTTTGATCATGGATTTTATTCAAAGGACCTGATCATGTCCCTGAACGAACGGAAAATGAACTACCTGATATTCGTGCCCAAGAATCCACAGGTGAAGGAAGAGTTCTCATCCATGTACCAGACCCAGAAGAAGGTAATCCTTCATGAATTCTCCATGTATAAAATGGAAGGAGGGTCAGTGATTCCTTCCACCCTGCATTCCTGAAACAGATATTCGACCACAGAACTGAGGAATACTATGACTGGTGCTTTGCCTCAAACACATCTGACATTGATCTGGATCATTGCGAAACACAAGTTCCGATGGCACATTGAGACCATGTTCAGGGTACAGGATGAGTGCAGGATAAAGACAAAGAGCAAGGATATCCGCGTCAGGTATTTCCTCTTCGCATACAAACAGCTTGTTGAATCAATCTGGTATCTTTTCTATCATGAGGAGGTGAGTTTCAAGAAGTATCTCATGGAACTGAGTGAATCATGCACAACAATGGTCAATAACGTGGAGAGAAAGGAAAGAAACCGCAAACAGTCCTGAATAAAGACTTTTTGAGGAGGGCCATTCTCTTCCTTTCTCCGGGTAAGGATAGCCATTGCTGTCTAAAAAATTAACTCGGTTCGGAGATATTGTCATGCACAGTAATATTTAAATAGAAAAATTGCATGCAATTTTGTATACTATGTTGAATGCAAAAATGGATGCAATACCTACAGAAATGGAAAGAGTGTTTCAACAAATAAAAACAAAGATTGCGGAAGGTGAATTCTTACCCGGTGAACGTTTGACAGAGCAATATCTGTCAGATATGTTAGAGACAAGCCGATACACCGTCAAATTGGCACTGACGAAACTTGAAGAAATCGGGGTTGTTAAACAGACACCCTACAAAGGATACGTGGTATCTAGAATAAGTCTAGAAGAAAGTGTTGAGTTATTGAAAGCAAGGGCATTAATTGAGGGATTAATAGGATCTATCTCCGCTCAAAAGATAACTGATAAAGAAATCAGTGAACTTGAAAAAATTTTATTTGAAATGAATGAAGCAATTAGGGAAGCTAATTATGATGAGTACTCCAAACTCAATACACAATTCCACAATGTAATTTACAAATCAACGAAAAACACCAGTCTCGCAGACATAGCAATGCGGCTTAAAATGAGGATAATACGTTATCAGTACAAAATATCTTATATACCTGGCCGGGCAGACGCCTCCATTAGAGAACATGAAGAGATTTTTAAAGCTCTGAAAGTGCATAATTCCGAGTTGTCTGGGAAACTAATGACGGATCATGTGAATAGCGTTTTGCAGTCAATATTGTCAAATTACAACCTGATGGTGATTTAAGTGTCGTTGGAAAACCATTCAGATGAAATATTGTCAAGTCTAAGAGGTGCCTATGACATGCATGTACATTCAGCCCCAGACGTCCTAGACAGGAGCGGAGATGACATCGAGTTTGCTGTTATGGCTAAGGAACATGGTATGGGCGGCTACGTTATAAAATCACACTATGTCCCAACGGCAGATCGTGCTACTTTAGTTAATAAAATGGTACCCGGAGTTAAGATTTTTGGAAGTTTATGCTTAAACAATTCCGTAGGAGGGATAAATCCATTAGCAGTCGACATAGCTGGAAGACTTGGCTGCAAAGTAGTTTGGTTTCCGACAGTTGATTCACTTAATGAGTCTGAGAAAAGAGGATTACAATCTAAGGATAAGCTTCCATTTTGGGCTAAAATGCAAGAAGAATTACGACGGGATGGCTTTCAGCTTAAAGCTGTTAAAGTACTCGATGACAATGGTAAATTCACAAAAGATGTTTTTGAAGTACTGTACCGGATTCAGAAATACAAAATGATTCTTGCTACTGGCCATTTGGCTCCTAATGAATCAATCGCACTAATTAAGGAGGCAAAGGAAATAGGTATAGATAAGATAATAGTAACCCATCCGGAATTTCCGACAACAAATTTCACTTTAGAAGAGCAAAAAGAGCTAGCAAAAGAATCTGTGTTCTTCGAACGGTGCTATACAACTCCTGCCACCGGAAAAACAACATGGGACCACGTGTTAAAGGAAGTAAAACTTACCGGATCAGAGAGAAACATTCTTTCAACGGATTTGGGGCAAAAAGGTGCAATTCATCCAACAGAGGGGCTCAAGGAATTTATACGTTTCTTTTTAGAAAACGGTTATAAGACAGAGGATGTGAGAAACATGACTGTGCTAAATCAGAGAGAATTGATTGGATAGGGTGATTAAGATGTCTAAAGACTCTTTATTGGTGATAAGCGCTCATTCTGCTGATTATGTTTGGCGTGCGGGAGGTGTGATAGCAAAATATGTAAAGGAAGGTCACAGAGTAAAGGTCGTCTGTCTATCATATGGGGAACGGGGTGAATCTGCAGAACTATGGAAAAAAGGATACAATCTTGATAAGATTAAAGAGATAAGACGAGAAGAAAGTGAAAATGCTGCAAAGACACTAGGAACAACAATTGAATTTTTTGATTGGGATGATTATCCACTAATCATTAACCGTGAGAGATTAATGCAAATTGTTAGAACTATAAGGGATTTTAAACCAGATGTAATCTTGACTCATGGTCCAAAAGACCCATTCAATGTTGACCATGTTACGACGGCAAATAATGTTCTAGAGGGGTCAATACTGTCAATAGCAAATGGAGTACTGCGAGACATTCCTGTGATTAAACAGCCTAAGATTTTTGGATTTGAGCATCACCAATCAGAATTGTCAGAGTTTTATCCTGATGTCATAATTGATATTTCAGAAGTATTTGACCTGAAAAAACAAGCAATGGACTTTTTCCAGACACAAAAGCACTTAATTGACTATTATTCAATGCGCGCATCCATGAGAGGTAACCACGCAAGGAGAGTTTCCGGCAATGCAGGTTATTCACATGCTGAAGCGTTTCTGAGATATTTTCCATACGTTGGAGGCGAATTTTCATGAAATATCGAATAATTAGAAAAATACCTCGATCCAGCGATGACAACGAAATATGTAAACGATTGTCAGTTCTTGGCGTTGCAACTGTTTCTGAGGTTCAAAATAAGCAGGGGGTCTTGGTTCCTGAAATAAGGCCAATTTTGAATGATATGGCAGTATCAGGTACTGCCATTACAGTGAAGTGCTTTGATGCTGACAATTTAATGCTTCATGCCGCAATAGAAAATATCCAAAATGGTGACTTTTTAGTTGTATCCACGAACCAGGAAACTAGAAATGGATACTTTGGAGAATTAATGGCCACGGCTTGTAAATCCAGAGGCGCGTCCGGTTTAGTAATTGATGGGGGAGTCAGGGATACAAGTGAACTGAAGAAAATCAGTTTTCCAGTTTGGTCAAGGTATATTTGCGTGACAGGAACGACGAAGAGTAATCCGGGTTGGGTTAATGAAAACATTGTGTGCGGGGGTGTCCTGGTTAAACCTGGCGATTACATTTTAGCTGATAATGATGGTGTTGTTGTGATTGACAGGGCATCTGTCAATGAAGTTCTGAAAAGTGCCGAAGAAAGAAGGGATAAAGAAATGATTACAAGAAAAAGGCTACTGAGCGGTGAATCTAGCTTAGATATTTATGATCTTAGAAAAAAACTGGAAGCTATTGGAGTAAAATATGAAAATACTAAAGAAGAGGTGGTAAGATAAATGGATGAGTTTAAATTGCTTGATGAAGCTAAATTTAATACTTTTCATAGAAAGTTAGTGTTTACCACAGGAGTGGGAGCATTTACTGACTTGTATAATACTATAATCTATTCAGCAGCAGTTTATAGTATAATATTCTATTACCATACCAATCTAGTCTTCTATGGATTTGTCGGCTTCCTATTCTTTATTGGCGGCGTGATTGGTGCACTTACTTGGGGTATAATTGCTGATCTAATCGGTAGGAGAATTTCATTTACACTTGATTTAGCATTGATGGCTATATTTGCTGTACTATCCGGTATTATTGCGACCCCTCTTGCATTAGCAGTCTTTAGATTTGTCATCGGTTTTGCTCTTGGGGGGGACTATCCTTCAGCTTTAACAATGTTGTCCGAGTTCTCTCCTTCAAAAATACGTGGAAGATTACTAACTCTATTTTGGACACTTTTTGCTGCTGGTGGTTTCACAGCTGGAATTGTCGGTTATCTTACCCTCATACACTTCGGAGTGTCTGGTTTACAGATGAGAATTATCTTAGCTTCAGGAGCAGTACCTGCAATCATCGGAATTGCAACTAGACTCTGGATTCCTGAATCCCCGAGATGGTTGGTGAAAAAGAAGAAGATGAAAATGGCTTCCAAATCGCTAGCAAAAGCAACTGGTTTAGAAATTTCTGAAAGCTATTTTGAGGGACTAGAAGGAAGTGGACATAAGAGAGCTGATTCAATAAAGCTCTTTTTTAACAGAAGGAATGCGTATATAAGTCTGGCCCTGGCAGTTGTGGTGTTGCTGCCAAATTTCATTCCCACGGCTTCAGCTTCATTTTCACCATATCTATTTTCTATTGTCGGAATATCAAAGATAAAGTCAGTATTGTATCTGTCATTTTTATTCGAGCTACCCCTAATGATTTTCGGAATAATAACAACTTATTTGGTTGAAAAATTAGGGCGTCTCAAAACGATGACTATAAACGCAATAATCATAGGAATAGCTGCCATAGCAATGTCGTTCCTTTTAACTAATAGTATTGGCTTAATAGTTACATTTGTCATAGCTGCTGGTACATCAATAATGTACTTTGGAATAGCCTATAGCTTAGCTGCTGAACTTTACCCCACTCAGATCAGGGGGGCAGGAGAAGGATATAATACTAGCTTAAGTAGACTTTCAGGTGCGCTGGCATATCTGTTAACACCATTCCTGGTGGCACTTTATGGAGAGAGCGGTCTATGGAAAATCTATGGAGCGTTATCAATAATCGGAATCCTAATAGCATTTTTCATGTTGAGAACCCACATGACTGTTGAAGGACGTACTCTGGAACAAATATCAGAGACGTCCGCTGTTAAAGCAGAGGAAGGTGAAATGTGAAATGCTAACAAAGGAAGAAAATAGGATATTAACTGAAGTTGGCCCCAACACTCCAGGTGGGAAACTCTTGAGAAGATATTGGCACCCAGTTTGTACTGCAAAGCAGATGATGAATAGGACAACTATGAAATTAAGGATACTTGGAGAAGACTTGGTCTTATTCAAAACTGGTGAGGGAAAGTATGGTCTGGTGGAAGAACACTGCCCACATAGGGGAGTTTCTCTTGCGTATGGTTTTGTTGAAAATGACGGGATAAGATGTGCCTATCATGGTTGGAAATATTCATTAAAAGGCCAATGTGTGGAACAACCATTTGAGCCTAAGGACAGTAAATACAAAGATAATATACAAGTAGTCAGTTATCAGATTGTTGAAAAATATGGCTTAGTATGGGCTTATATGGGACCATCACCTGCTCCACTGCTTCCTGCATGGGAATTTCTCGTAAGAAAAGATGGGCTTAGATTTTACGTAATATATGACTCCAATTACAATTGGCTTCAAGCAATGGAAAATTCTATGGATTCAACACACACCTACTTTTTGCATGGTGTAATGTTACGAAAAACAATGCCAGAAATATGGCAGGAAACCTATAAGGATATCCTGGACTATTACAACCGCCCAATTGAGAAATATGAATTTGTACCATTTGAGTTTGGATTCAGAAGGAGACGCAAATATTCAGGGCAAAGAGGAAATCAAGAGGCTGGATATCCGCTTATTTTTCCTAATATTTCTGTTATTCCAATGTATACATACGAGGTTGTTTGGAGGGTGCCCATTGATGACTTCCATACCAAAGCAGTACACATGGAACTCTTACCTTCTATTGATGGAAAAACCTATGAACAGAGACCTGAATTAACACCTGTTGAGGTAAATCCCCCTGTTTTGAAAGACGAAAAAGGTGAATACTTGATGAATTCCTTCCCTTCTACTGATTTGATGGCATTTGAAACCCAAGGAGCTATTTTTGACAGAACGCAGGAACATTTGGCATCCTCAGATCGAGGTGTAGTTATGTATAGAAAGCTTTTGAAAGAACAAATCAACTTGGCATCAGAGGGTAAAGATCCAATCGGAACAATTAGAGACCCATCCGTTAATGATTACATTAGGGTAGTAGATCCGGAAGATTATAAAATCAAGAGCAAGAATGCATTGGAGCGGGGATTACTTCAAAACTGGTTTTCTGAATTAAGTAAAGGTAAGATGCCTTTGTTAGATGAACACACTAAAGTTTTTGGGCAGCAAATATGAAAATCACATGGTATCAGCACAGCAACAAAACGGATCTGACCTCTTCTAACCTATTTTTTATCGTGTTGCATAAGTCAGGGGGAGTCGATAGTCCGGATGTGGCAAAAATGTGGTTAGAGGTACCATCTAAAGCTGAGTTGTACGCCGAGGGTATCTGCGAAGAAGAATTGCTAGAAGCTTTTTCCAAGCTTTTAAAAGAACATGCTTACGACTCGGAGGTTGAACTATATGCTGAAAGGGCTTATTGAAATGGTTAAGGTGAGTTTATGATTTATGATTTTCCTGAACAGTCTCATTATAACGTACACAAAATGATTTTTGATTTGAGAAACTCTAGAATACTGCTAGCCCAGTTCAAAAACAATAAGGATCAGGTAATGGATCAATATCAACTGAGTCAAGAAGAAAAGAGGATTTTAAACGAAGGAAACCCGATTACGATGTATAAATTCGGAATATTCCCTTATTTATTGCATTACTACTGGATCGCAATAGTGCTGGGTACAGAAAAGAATATCGATGATCTCATATTGTATAAAAAAGAATAAATTCTATAAGAAATGAAAGGAGAAAAGTGATATGTTATGGGTAAAATAGTTGGATCATTTGCTTGTTCACACGCACCTCAGATTGTGTCTAAACCAAATATTACTGATATCTACCAGAAGCAGGTTGAGGAGGTGCAGGTGGGACTAGAATCACTGGGTAGAAAAATAGAAAAATTGAACCCAGACACAGTTATATTGATAGGGGCAGACCACTTGGAATCGTTCTTCTTCGATAATTATCCAATGATTCTTATTCCAGTTACAAAGAAAGTTTCTGGGACTATGGGAAATGAGTCTTATACCTATGAAACTGATGAAGAATTATCCCGAAGTCTCCTGTTTAACTTAGTAAATGGAGGTTTTGACGTTTCGTTCGCGCAAAAATTCAAGTTGGATCATCCATTTTACTCGCCACTTAAATTCATTTTTAAGGAGTATACAAAACCCATAATACCTATCCACATAAACAGTAATGTACCTCCTCTAATCAGCATAAAAAGGGCGTTTCTTATTGGAAAAGAAATAAGAAAAATTATCCAGAACAATTCAAACAAGAATGTTGTTGTAATAGGAACCGGCGGCTTATCACACTATCCCGGAACCCCATTTTATGGAAAAGTAGATCTAGACTTTGATAATAAGCTGCTCAGTAATATAGAAAAAGGATTAGTCAAAAAAATAATAAACTTAGAACCGGAAAAGGTTGAAAATGCAGGCAATCTTGAATTGCGCACATGGGTAGCTGCAATGGGAGCAGCAGGAAAATTTAAGGGAGATGTTTTACTGCATGTTCCGACCTTTCATATCGATTATTCCATCGTATGGTTCAAAGAGGTACCTGAATGAAAGTAGTGGTCACCGGAGCTAATGGGAAAATAGGAACCAGAGTAATGGAAATTCTAGCTAAATCCGGATACAATGTTATGGGAATAGATCGCGAGGTGTTCAATCTAAAGAAATACGAGCACAGAGTTGTTGACCTCTTACACGAAGGGCAGGTATATCAGACACTGAGTAATTCAGACGCTGTGATTCATCTTGCGTCATATCCGCGTCCCAATATAGTTCCTGATACGCTAACTTTTCAAAATAATGTAAACTCTATTCACAACATTTTGAATTCTTGTTTCAATCTGAATATTCATAAGGTAATTATAGCATCCAGTATGGCTTCGTATGGGTTCAGATATTCTAATGGCAGAATAATACCTAAGTATTTCCCGGTCGATGAAGAACACCCGTGTGATCCAGTTGATTCTTACGGGTTATCTAAGGTCGTAGGAGAGAAGATTGCTGATTCATTTGCACACCGTAGCAATATGAGTATTATAAGCCTAAGAATACCACAGGTTCTTGTCGACTATGGTGATTTCGAAGACCGATCCAAAAACCCAAGTTCTGGCAAAGATAAGCTTTGGCTCTACATAGACATAAGAGATGTAGCAAAGGCATTCTTAAATGCTTTAGAATCTGCCGTTTTAGGTCACGAAATCATGAACATTTCAGCTGCAGATAGCGATCAATTAAAACCTAGTGTAGAGTTAATAAAAGAGTATTTTCCTAACTCTGAAATGCATGAAGATATGTTGACAGGTAATGAATCACTATTGAACATACAGAAAGCCCGTAATTTGATTGGCTTCGTACCTGAGTTTAGTTGGAGACGCATCTCTGGACTCTGATTTTGCTTGTTCTTTCCCTTTGAAGAATTCATTAGGAAAATATTTCTCCATTATATTGACGTCTTTGGTAATTTGCATTCTAAAACCTTTCATCAGACCAGTAACGAAATACTTACCTGGATTGTTTTAATTAATATGTACGATTCTATCGATGATTAGTAATAAAGTGACCGAGTAGTGATAGTACCCCGAATTTTGTATAAAGAAAAGACCAGGATCCAAATCATAGGTCATAAGAGATGGTCTCTCAGATCTTTGAGATTATTCTATAAATGCATGGACGAGATCAGAGAGATGTTCCAGGAGAGGTATCCTTAAGTTTACACAACTTTCGGGACACTATGAGCTTTTTAACTTCTTTATTTCGTTGCTCCTTTTCTTTGTCATCTCGGCACTTTCCTATAGTTATTCCAATATCTACCATTTTAGATGTCACAGATTTGTCATTAGATTCGGAATAAATAATTGTTCTTTATCGAGCTATGAAAATAGACTTTCTTAAAAACCGAAATCCAGTTTTGTTATATATTCACTCTTCCAAGAGTCCACAAAATAACCGGATGATCATGTTTTTACTTGAACCTCTTTAGCTTTTAACTCAAAATAATAGATTATCACATATTGCAGTTCATTCTTTAACTACTGCGTAACCCCTCTCTGCTAGGTCTGGGATAAGAGAGTAACAATATTCTATTTTTAGATCAGCTCTCTGCATACATAATGCAAATGCTTCGTCCTTCGTCCAACGTACTTTTTTTGGATCTTTCTCAAACCGTTCCATTCTTTGTCTGAGAGTGTTTTCCACTTCCAATCTTTTTTTTGGCAGGACTTCCATTATCCATTCAGCTTCCTTTAACCCTCTTTCTTGTTCATAACTAGCTAATTGCTGATATGAGATGGGATTGTCGATAATTGTGTGGAAATCCTCGTTTGAGATGCCCAAATCAGAAAATATTGATGCTCTGTCATGGTCTCCCATTGTACCATGTAATATCAAAAATAGGACAAACAATGAAACTACATATAATTTTGAATTCGCCAGTGGGGCATCGTCGGATAGATTGTACCTAATGCGACGTGCGGTTTCAATTTCCCCTTCAGATATATCTTTTGGCCAAAGCCCAGAATCTTTACGATAATAAAGAGTCCTAGAATCTAAGGCCTTTATCTCTGTAGCCCACAATTGCTGGAGTCCCTGTGGGGCTCTTTGCAACATCTGAATTGTTGTAAGTTTTTTATATAAAGTCTCCTCAAGAAGCTCCGCAATCACTCTAAAGAAAGACATGGCAAAGTCAGGAGAATTAAGCAATTTCTCTTCCAGGTATCGGAAAATAGGAAAATTCCATTCTGAAAATTTGTAATCTAAAGGAATTCGTTTTGCTATTAACCTCAAATAAAGCGGTTGTTGCCTTTTAATGTCGTCACCAACAAATCTGAGATTATTCAAAAGTACATTTTTGATTTTCTTATATTTATCAATAGTGGTAGATTCGCAATAAAAATAGAGTTTTTCTGCCCTAGGGTTCACTACCGACAATTGGGATAGTACTTTAGAGAACGAATAACCAGTAGGCAGAATCCCGGATTCAGAATTTCCAGTTATTATCTTCTGCAAATCTTCAAGATTAAATTTCATCTTCTCCTTGTATATCGAACTCTTCTGAAACGCTCTGGCTTGTTCTCGTCCCCAGACATATACATTTAGATATACAATTGCAAGATCTACTAATCCATAAATTGGTCTCAATGAAAATGTTGATTTTTCAATAGTTCTGTCTGATCTTCCCATGATTTTATGGTCCGCAATAATTACCTGACTTTCTATAAGCGGCCAAAGGGAATCTTTAACTGTGTCCAGTCCCTTTCCTCTGCCTATTTTCAATTTCCGTTTCATAAAGTAGTCTATATCATCAAAAGACGCGTGTTCTTTCTTCAGAATGTAGAAAAATAGTTCAGATCTAGTTAAACCTCGGGGATGATAGCTCACATGCTATCATGGTTTATTGGTTATAAATTTGCTTGCAAATTAATTGCTTTAAATAGTCGGGGCTCTTTTAAATGAAGAGGAAAATATCGTTTTGTCAATTACTCTTTTGTGAAGAGACGTTTCGTCTTTGTTAAGTCTAAAATAACCATACGTTTCGATGAGGCTGGGTTTATATTGGCGATTACGACTGTGAATGCCTATAAAAAACAATATAAAAACTTCCAAAGTAAATTTAGAAATACAGGAATTGCAAAAAGCCTGCTCATCTCTAACGGTACTAATTTGTTTATTTCTCTGTTATCTGGACTAAAAAATTATTTCAGCTGGCAGGTTTCCCTGGTGATTTTAACTCCATATTCAGTCGCTTTCATTATTGTACTTTTTACTCTTTATTTACAAGAAAAAAGTATCTAATTTTAGTTCATGTTAACCTATTTACTTCTAAGTTCATTCGCGACTTTCCAGCAACTTAGATTTCCTTGCCATAATTTGGACACGTAATATTATCGCAATAGAAGTGTGAATGATTCAGATTCTTCTCATAGTCAATTTCTTCTCTGACAACATAATCCCCATCCCAGTGCACTGTTTGTGTCATGCCTCCATTAATCACTTCTTTTCTCTTCCCACTTTTGCACTCGGGGCAAGTACCTTTCACCGCCATAACACCACGAACTTATGCACAAGAAAACTAATAAACCTTCGCTAAAATTTAATACATCTCCTGGTCACTTCATTCTTCTCTCTTTATTTTCAACTTGATCCTGCAGATGGCTCAGGAGATCCAGTGCTTCATTGAGCGGATTCAAAACCTGATTCTGCCCTACTGCATTAAACCATTTCAGGCCACTCATATCTATATCTGCTCTCCTGAAAAGCTTCATTGAGATGTTAATGTTATCAATAACTTTTGGAATCAACTTCTTTGGATTATGAGACATAAAACCGTTCATCTGATTAAGAGCGTTCTCCCGTTCTTTCCTTCTGCAATAACATTAAAGTAAGCATATCACTGCGTGCCTGCCCTGGTGGAAGGTTCTGATAAATAGCCTTCATCTCTTCAGGTATCAGATCAAGTATGGCCTTTGAAACTTCATCCTCTCTTTCCTTCATCTTCAGTGCCTCACCTGCATCCAGTGGCAACCAGCAGTACCTGCAGTATTTGGCATCAGGAAGGTTATCATTTCCGCATCTACTGCACTTCACAGGTTTCTTTGTTTGTATGATGGTATCTTCTTTTTTCATTCCATACGCCTTCAGGATTGCAGATTTCTGTGCCTCTGCGGATAGGTGAACGTATACTGCACTCATTTTTGATCCATGAACTCAACCCATCTGAGATTCCAATGGTGCCTCTGCCACTGAACCTGCCAGAATGGATGCACGTGTATGTCTGTATAAGTGCGGATGAATTCTTTCCTTTATTCCTGATCTTTCCTTTATCCTTTGGAATATCTGCCTCAGTGCATTGTAATCCAGTTCCTTAGATTCACCAGTCCGGTTCACCTTCACGAAGAGCGGTGCTTCTCTGCTGTTCTTATCAGGATGGACATCGAGCCATTGCCTCAGGTATATAGGAGATTCTCCTACAACCACAACCTGCCTGTAGCCTGTCTTTCCTGACCTCACACGGAGAACCAATCCGTAATCTTCAAATTCCAGATCCTTTATCTGCCTGTTCAGAAGTTCACCTGCTCTTACTCCAGAATCGTATAGAAGGCTCAATATTGCCTTATCGCGTGCGTTCTCACAGGCATCTATCATTCTCTGATGGAGCTCAGGTGATATTATCTCCTTCTCCATATGCCGTGATAATTTGGTATTGGTCTTTACGAGCTTCAGGAATTTAGGCGGACTGTTATCATTAAGCCACCTGTAAAACTGACGTGCTGTGGCTTTGATATTCCGTTTTGTCACGTCCATGGCATCCTTAAGCTCTTCTTTCTGATCAGGCTTCTGCTTCTTTTTTACTACAACCTTATGGTTGTTAATCTGCTCAACCAGATCCTTAATGTCCTCCTCAGAAGGATCCTGAAGCTTATCCTTCATTATCCGTGAAATAAAACGCATTTGTGAATAAAGGATGTAGACGCGTGATGGTGAAATTTCAGATCGGATTTTCTGATCTCTTATGAACCTCTCAATCAAATCCTTATTTTCCGGTGATTCATTGGCCAATCTTTCCTTCTGACGTTCAATCCGGTTTCCATAGTCATACACTGCCATGCCATCATGAACCGGTGAAGGTATTAAGAAATACTATCGTATTTCTACTGCGATTATCTATCACATTTTTGATTATCATTAATTCCCTTAAGTTCGTCATGAGTCATTTTGGGTTGATTTTACTTTGCTTCTGTATTCCTGTAAAATAGCCATTTAAGCAGCTTTGCCCCTAAAGACCATTTTGCAAAAGTACTGTCATAAAATCGGCTGCACAATATTAATAACTTTTAACAGTGTTTATTATTATGAATTAAAAAATGCTCTCTATCTTTGCCATTATGGCGTGCTTTATAGTAATAATACCCGCCGCTAGCTCCGCAGTAGTTGTGCCACAAAAGGGTTCAGAATACCAACTTGGGAGAGCAACAGTATCATTTAAACAGGCTTATGCTACTATTAAGATTGGTCAGACGATAGTGACACAGTCCTGGAAGATTTATGAATACTCGAACGGGCAGATGACTCCTGTTCAGCTTCAATGGAATAACAGCTTGGAGGTCAAACAGCACAGTAACCCATACTACGTTCTTACCGCAATTAGTAAGACTGTAAAGGTCGGGGCAATAACAGGTGGCATTACTGGGGGAGTTGAACAAGCTATAGTGATTACCAATCTGCTTCCTAGCAATGCTACGTTTGTGGTCCATCATCAGCTTTATGTATCCTCAAATGGTAGCCTGGTCGTTGCCGGAAATAATTTCGACGATAGATTAAATTATAGAACAAATACCAATGAGGTGGCCCAGAGTTATTCCATTCCCACCGCAACAAATTCGATAGTCTCGAATGGTATAACTATTGATTGGTTAAATGCAGAATCTACGTTTATTGGAGGCGAAGTGACCATGACACCAGCTTCAAACCAACTTACAGCTAGTTTTGGTCTCATCACGATACCTAATAATGGAACATTTACAATCGATCCCTCTATTAGTTCATACCCCGTCGAAGCAGGCGCATTCTCGATTTACGATAGTTCATATAACTTATTAGGAGAATACACTCTGAGTGCTATGGCGCCGGATAACTATGTATCACCGGGAGTGGATTTCTCGGTATCGGGTGCTACGGCGTATCAACCCGTGAATTCAAATTATGGCGTACACGAAATAAAGAATACTTTGTCTTGGAATGGCGACAACCTTGGAAACAGCCCGAGTAATCAGCCTAATGGTGTTTATTTATACTGGTAAAACCTGTACTATCAGGAGCACAGCAACTCTACTGCATTATATAATTTGCTAGAAGTCGTTATGATTATCCTTAAGGCTGTTGCAACCCTTTATGGGGTCTCTTTCTTAGATCCATTTGGCCTTGTCCAGTTTAGTAATCCTAACAATCAGGGCTGGAATTCCGTCACTAACGACCAAAATGCTGGCACAAATCAAGGGAAGAATTTCCAATACTACAACGTCTTGGGTACTACATGGTTCCTCTACGGTTTCATACCTGAATTCAAATGGAGCTACCTCCTCGGTCTGTGGACAAATAGCGACTACTACAATTACGATCCAGCCTCAAATGCTATCGAAGAGTTTACTTATACCTCTACAATCTGGTTGGTAAATCAAAATGTGAACTCCCCTCCGCTTTATGGTAGCGTTAACTCGATTAGCTTCTACACTGGGGCCGAGGGACCTGCGTAATTTTGAGGTAGTATGATAATCGGGTCTAGAGCATCTAAAATCTTTATTCTGGTTAT